>CAIVQI010000395.1 GCA_903908015.1 uncultured Bacteroidota bacterium | reverse complement strand
AGTATAAATCAAAAAAAGCAGGGATTCCCCCAACGTTTTTAGTCGTTTTGCAGCTTTTTTGCTTGGGGGTCACATGGGGGATGTTTTGGCCGAAGTCCGTTGCCGCGCAGACGGTACCCCCCCCCATGGGCTACCTCTATAACGACCAAAGCGTGGCACGAATCGACATCATCATGGACCCCGATAGCCTCAACCACATGCTTTTGCAGGCAAATTGGTATTCCGACCATGAATATCCGGCCACGTGCATTTTCACCCGTGGCAGCAGGACCGACACCCTCACCCAAATCGGGTTCCGACTCAGAGGCAATACCTCGAGGGGTGCTCAAAAAAAGTCGTTCCGCATTTCCTTCAATACCTTTCAGTCGGGCCGAACCTTCGAAGGCGTTAAAGACCTCAACCTGATTGGATGCCACAACGACCCATCCATTTCGCGGGCAAAAGTGTATACCCTGCTCGCCCGTTCCATCAATAGTGCCTCCCCCAGGGCCGGACATGCACGACTCTTTATCAATGGCACCTACCGAGGGTTGTACATCAATATGGAGCACATCAGCGAGGAATTTGTGCAGCTCCGCTACAACAACAGCGGAGGCAATCTCTACAAATGCCTGTGGCCAGCCGATCTCAACTACATCAACAGCAACCCCAGTTCTTATAAATTCACCTCCGGCGGACGACGGGCCTATGACCTCACCAATAACCAGCCAGCCGACGATTACAGCGATCTCGAGCGCTTCATTCGTACACTCAACCAAACGACAGCCGCGTCGATCTACTGCCAACTCGACACATTGTTCAACATCGAGGAGTTCCTTCGCATGTATGCCATTGACGTGCTGGCGGGACATTGGGACAACTACTACAACAAGAATAATTTCTACCTATACAATAACCAGCGCACGCGGAGGTTCGAATTTTTGCCCTACGATATGGACAATACCTTCGGGGTAGATTGGTTCAACATCAACTGGACCACCATAAACCCATACCAGTTTGCCCCCAGTGGAGAGCCGCGACCGCTGTTCACCCAATTGATGGCCAACAATACGACGCGCGATCTGTATACTTTCTATCTGCGCCAGGCGGCACAACGGGCGGCCCAGGCCGACATTGGGATCGAGCTCGATAGCCTACTCGCCAGAATTACCCCCGCTGCATTGGCCGATAACTACCGTACCCTCGATTATGGATTTAGTAACCAGACCTTTTTGCAGTCATTTACGGCCACCCAACCCCTCGGACATGTAAAATTTGGCATAAAACCATTCCTCACGGCTCGGATCAATTCCATTCAGGCCCTGATCCCCAGTACATTCAACATTGCCCCGATCGTACATCGGCCAGAAATCACCCCTCTTTTTGCAGGGATGACGGGAACTGTCACCGCGCGCATCGAAGACGAACAACCCGCTTCTCTACAAGTAGAAGCACGTTATACCCACCAAGGACAGCCCCATACCCTGCAGATGTTCGACGATGGGTTGCATGGCGACGAGCAAGCCGGGGATGGTCTTTTCGGAGCATTTCTGCCAGCTTTTTCACAATCGGGATACATCGACCTCCAGGTTTGGGCGCGTGATGCCGCCAACCAGACGCGATTGAGGCCCTGTGCCCCCATACGCCAATCCATCGACAGCGCTGCTTTGCTTTATTTCTGGATGATGGACACCCGTATGCCCAACGACCTCCCCCTGCTAGGATTGAACAGTACGTTCTCGGCCACCGGCGATACGGCAAATATTGAATTTGTATCCGCACAAACCGCTTATCCCTATACAGTCGGTCACCCCCTTTGGCGCAAATCATCGCTCGAACGGCGCAATGCACCCACCCCCATCAATTACCGCCCTCAAGCAGAGGGAGGGGCTAACTACAACGCTGGGGTGATGCGCGGACTACAAGTCACCCAACCCATGCGCACAGCGACCCGCGAGAACACCATTTTGCTGCGCTTGCCTGCTCAGGGTTTTCGCCAGTTGCGTGTACAATTTGCGGTGCGGGATGAAGGAGCGGCCGAACGCATCCGGGTCGATTATCTCAATCCGGCGACGGGTCAATACCAGCGCGATGGCTTGGCTGATACCCTTTTGTCGCTCCTTCCCTCAGGCACATGGGCCTTGCGACAAGTAGACCTGTCCAACGTCCCGATGGCTGGTCAATCACCGCTATTCACCCTGCGTTTGCGTTTCGACGGCCCGTCCATGACGGCCGATTTGGGCAACAGGGTCACTTTTAATAATCTGTCGCTCGAAGGCATACCGGATCCCTCGGCGGGCAATGCTGGCCCACTGCGCGGTGTTTTGCGCTATTCGAACACGGCCCAATCGCCCATGGTCGGCGTGAATATGTGGCTCACACGCACACAATCGCCTGGCATCACTGATACAGTGGGCAGTGTTCTGACCCAGGCGAATGGAACGTTTGATTTCGGTTTGGTGCCTTCGGGTGCCCTCACGCTATCGGCCAGCTGCAGTTTGCCTTGGGGGGGAGCCAATGCAACTGATGCCTTGATGGTGGTCCGGCACGCCGCTGGTCAATCACCCCTTTCCGGGATCAGGCTTGCTGCTGCCGACGTAAACGCCTCCCAGACCGTAAATGCAACTGATGCGCTGCAAATTGCTTTGCGTTATACGGGAACTGGACTTTCTTCGTTTGCTGCGGCGGATTGGACATTGCCAGTGATTCCCATCAGTTCTTCACCAGGCGACACTTTCCCAAGCTTATCGCTTCAGGCGCTATGCATGGGTGATGTAAATGGTAGTCACACGCCCCTCCCTGTGGTTCCACCACCTGTAGGTGGACCGCTCGCAGAACGTGGTGAGGTCATTGCATTGCCCGATGGATCCATTCGTTGGCCGGTGTTTTTGGAGGATGTTGTAGGCAGGGTGGGCGCGGCAAGCCTTGATATTTGGCTGCCACGGGGAGCAGAAGTCCGCTCCGTAGTGATGTCTTGCAGGATTCCTGGCGATACAGTTCTCTGGTCGACCGAGGGACGCCGCTTACGTGTGGCCTGGTATGCCCTTGGCGGCTGCGACCCAGTCGATTCGCTCCCTTGGTTGTGGTTAACCACATATGGAGGCGAAGGTGGGCCCTTGGTGTTGCGCGAATCATCCGAATTGAGCGATCCTCAGGCCCGTGTGTTGAATGGGTGGCAGTTGTTGGCACCCATTGATCAGCCCAGAGGCAATGCATCGGTCTTGGTCTATCCCAATCCGACGCGTGACCGTTTCACGCTTGAGCTGTCGGGTGGTGCGGAACAATTAGCATTAATGGATGCAGCGGGTCGTCGTGTCCGCTTGTGGGAAGGACCCATACCCGCCTATTCCGAGTGGTCACTTGAGGGCATCCCATCAGGCATTTACATTTTGCGGGTCTGGTCGGCCGGACAAGCCCTCAGTACTCGCTTACGGGTGGGCGACTAAACCATAGCATAGACAGGAATTGACTGCTATTGACAATCAGTCTCCGTCCTGATCGCTTTCGTTCATCTCCTCTGTAGGGGGCGACCACAGGCCAGCGGCCAGCAACGCGGACTCAACTGAAGCCAAACGAGCCTCCATTTGGGCCAAACGTGTTTTCAAGGATTCTGGGTGTTCATCGTCAGCGGTTGATGATAATGCGTCGCGATGGCTGTTCGCGTTCACAGTCAAATCTACCGGCGCAAAGAGATGAGCATAGCGTGGTTCTTTTTGTCCGGGCGCTTTCCCGATCGACTGCACATAAGGCGGCTCGCTTTGGCTGAGCTTATCGAGTGTGGCGGCTACCTCAGCAAGGTCTTCGAAGTCGTATAGCCGATGTGAAAGTGTGCGAATTTCGCCTACGGTCAGCGGGCCACGCAGGAACAATAATGACAAAACGGCAATTTCGGCGGGTAATAAAGGGTATTTCACCGCCAAATTATGACGGAATTTGGGGACACGCCCATCGCCCAATACACGGGTGAGTAAATCTTTGCGACGGAGTACATCCACCGTAGAATTGACAGTAGCCTGGCTGTACGACACCACCGGATCGCGCGATGACTTCTGGTTGCAGGCCGTCGTGAGTGAAACGAGACTGAGTGGGTATAAATCGGGTGTGGTTCTGGACTTTTCCATCAGCGAACCAAGCACCCGGATTTCTTGCGCGCTGAGTTGGGGGAGGGGGGAGTTTTGCGACATCATGCAAAAATACGCGTTATAGCGGATTCTGCGGGCATTAAGTCAAAAAATCCATAGCTGAAAACAGGCTATTAATGCAATGGGTGTGAGAACCAGTGATCGCCTGATTGGCGACTTCCAGAGCATGTTGTGGTGGGTTATATAACAGTATCCGTGTGGCAATTCCTGCCCGATAGGCTGCAGACATATCGCGCTCCGAATCGCCCAACATGATGGAAATGGAGGGGTCGATACCGAAGTCCGAAAGTGCCTCGAGGAACATTCCTGGATTGGGCTTTCGCCGCGGGCTATCGATGGTTTGTCCTAGAGCGTTGAGATAGGGGGCATCTGCACAATAGTACGTGTGCGTGATGCCAGCGTTTTCCTCTTGAAACCGCTGGTGGATGAACGACTGCACCTGTTGGTAATCCGCTTCACTAAATAATCCACGTCCGATCCCAGATTGGTTGGTCACCACGATCAACGTATATCCTGCCGCACGAGCGGTGCGGCACAGTTCGAAAATGCCAGGCATCCAAACCAGATCCTTCACCTGGTGCACATAACCATCGTCGCGGTTGATGATTCCGTCTCGATCCAGGAACAGGGCTTTGTTCATGTCACAACCACCAATAATGATGAACCAGGATTTATGCAGAAGGTGGAAAAAGTGCCGATTCGACAGCGCCACAAATAATATGGCCCAGCAGCAGATGGCCTTCCTGAATGCGGGGGGTGTCGCCTGAAGGCACCTGCAATAGGTGTTCACACAGCGCCCCCATGGCACCGGCTTTTTGTCCGCCGAACCCTACGCGTGTCAGTCCACTTCGCCCACCAGCCTCAAGGGCATGTAGAATATTCGGCGATGAGCCTGAAGTAGAATAGACCATCAGCACATCTCCTTCTTTCCCCAATGCTTCTACCTGCCGGGCAAAAACCTGCTCGTAGCCGTAGTCGTTTCCCAGTGCGGTGAGGATGCTGCTGTCGGTGGTGAGTGCTACAGCAGGTAAGGCCCTGCGATGCTTGGCAAAGCGGCCTACATATTCGGCGGCCATGTGTTGTGCATCCGCCGCACTGCCCCCATTTCCGGCCAAAAGAATCTTCCCGCCTTTTTTGAGCGTATTTACAACCGCCTCTACGACTGTTTCCAGTTGTGCCGATAGGGTAGGATGATTCAAGAGTGCCAAGTGCAGGTCGCACGAGGCTGCTAAATCACGAAGAATAGATGGATGGTTGGGATTCAAAGGGCAGGGTATCGGATGTAGGAACTCATGGGGTGCTCGAAGCTTTCCCGTGTTCAAAAATACAAGAAACCCCCCAAATTGTTCACGATTTGGAACACCCGCTGTAAAAAACCCCCTCCATTTTAACTGAAGGGGGTTTTTTGTAGTCCGTAGGGGAATCGAACCCCTGTTACCAGAATGAAAATCTGGTGTCCTAACCCCTAGACGAACGGACCGTTGGTTAAGGCGTGCAAAGATACGAGAATTAAGATTATTTTCCAACAGCAGGCGGTAAAAACGAAAATAAGCCCCCTGCATACGTATGCGCGCATTTTTCTGCTTGTATCGCCTCCAATTTT
>CAIVQI010000394.1 GCA_903908015.1 uncultured Bacteroidota bacterium | reverse complement strand
GAGCGCCTTGAGCATCTGGAAGTGATTCGGACCGAAATAAAAGCGCATGCCAAAACGCTCATCATCGGGATTTTCCATGGGCATAGTAAGGATGGCATTGTATTCAGCCGTATGCGTACTGTCGGCCAGCGGTCGACCTGAGATTTTGGCATTATCGAAGTGGCCATCGGCGATCAGGCTGCTGCTGAAGAATTTTTGTCTGAACGACACCCACTTTACCTGGTTCGGCAGGTCTTCGTTTTCTTCTTTGTTGATGGTGAGGTAGTCGGGTTCATCGTTCAGGTATTTGTAATAGATATCCGGAATCTTACGCTCCTCTTCCAGGTCGCGTTCCTGCGAAGGCGCTCGAACCTGCCACTCGAGCTCCGTGTAACGGTTGTTCGACTCGAGTAGGGTCGACATATTTACCCTGCGCACTTCATGTTTCAGTTCATAGCCCGATGATGGCAAAAGGTAGCGGTGTTCGATGTAAGATCCCTTCTTTGGCTCAACCCGCAGCACCAAACTGCTGTCGGTTTGGGCGTAGGCAGAAAAATACAACTGCTCGGTGCGCAACGTTTGCCCACCCGCCGAATAAGTGAAATTGTAGCGCGCGTCCCCCTTTTTGAACAACAATAATGGGGTTTTGCGGTAGGTGGTGTACTCTTTTAGCGCAACTTCCGATACCGCCCCGCCTAAATTGTTTAATGTTACCCTGATCTGTGGGTTTTGGATGATGAATTCTTGGGAAGCACCTCTCCTGAATGGACGAAACAACCCCAGAGCAGATGCGCTGTCTACCGCCCAGATGGAGTCTGTGGATGGGTTTTCCCCATCTTTAGGGAAACCAGCAGCCATGGAGGCGCTGGCTGCCTGATCATCGGGCGGATTCAGCGTGGATGTTGGTCCATTGCTTGAGGTCGGTGATTCAGTAGCGGTACTGCCATTGGGCAAGGAATTCTGAGCAGGTGGGGCTGAATAGTAGCTGTACACCATCAGAATCAATCCTATCAAAAATAAGCCAATCAGTGAGTTACGGTCCATCGGGGAGCAAAAATAGGAAAAAAGAGCCCGGCTTGGTAGCGGGTCATGTGGGGTTCACGGCGCCATGTTGGGCCAATGCGGCACGCACAAATCCCACAAAGAGGGGGTGGGGTTGGGCAACGGTGCTGCGGTATTCGGGGTGAAACTGTGTCGCTAAAAACCAGGGGTGGTTTTGAAGTTCGATCATTTCTACCAATTTTCTGCCAGGGTTTATCCCACTAAAAATCATATCGCTTCCTTTAAAATGAGAAAGGTATGCATTATTGAATTCATAACGGTGTCTGTGTCGCTCCCGTATGAGCCGTTCGCCCCCATATACGGAATCGGCCAAACTATCGCTTTTGATCTTGCAAGGATAGGCTCCCAAGCGCATCGTACCGCCTTTCTCGTTGAGTTCCTTTTGATCCGGCATGAGGTCGATTACCGGGTGGGGGGTTCCTGGTTGCATTTCTGTTGAATTGGCTTCTGTCAATCCGAGTACATGCCGCGCATATTCGATAACGGCGCATTGCATGCCCAGGCAAATGCCTAAAAATGGAATCTTACGTTCTCTTGCAAAACGAATGGTATTGATTTTTCCTTCCCATCCCCGCTCTCCGAAGCCCGGGGCCACCAAAATGCCGTCAAGTCCGACGAGATGTTCGAGATGCGACGGGTCGGCGAGTGCTTCCGCTTTGATCCAATGCAGGTTTACACGGGTGTTGGCCTGTACGCCAGCATGTAAAAGCGCCTCCTGTATGGATTTATAGCTATCCTTAAG
>CAIVQI010000393.1 GCA_903908015.1 uncultured Bacteroidota bacterium | reverse complement strand
TTGGGAAACACCTGTACATTCGAATGCACCTCGCCGCCCTCGGTGGCAGTGGATCGATAGGAGATGAGTCCACGGTCGGTGCCCACGAACACCTCCCCCGTAGTGGGATGTATGGTTAGTGAAAGCACCACGTTGGACAGGAGCGGACTGTTTTGGGTGGTAAAGTGATGAATTTGGCGGGTGGCATCGGGCGAAAAACACCACAGGCCATTGGTTGTTCCGAACCATTTGCGATCGGCGCCATCCACGGCAATAGCCGTTATGACTTCATTGCCCAGCAGGAATCCGACAAATTGTTCTTGTTGTATTTTAATGCGTTGTGCGTCGAAAGTGGGGCGGAACACGGCATTAGGGTTATAGAAAAGCGCAGGTCCTTCGTTGGTGCCGATCCAAAAAGTTCCACTTCGGTCCGATGCCATGGCATTCACTCCTGCGCTGGGGAGACCGCCCTGCCCAGGAGCTGCGAGCACAGATACAAACCGAGGGCCATTGGCCTCCAATACAACGAGTCCACCCGACCGCATTCTGATCCACTTATTCCCCGATACATCCACTTCTATCTCTCGAACTTCAGTGGCCGTTCCCAGCGAAAAACTGTCCCAGGTACCGTTGCGTCTGCGCACCGAAACCGGACGACCAACGCCATAATTGGTAACCCATAAATTACCCTGCGCATCGAAGTCCATCCCCCCAATCCGAACCGACCCCACCCCATTGGTTCCAACACTACCGGGGATATATTGTAATGATGAGTTTTTCGGGTTATAGGCCATCTGAAATCGTCCGTCGACCAACTCAATCAATCCGGCGCCCCAGGTTGCCAGGAATATTCGGTTGCTTTGTAGGGGGTCGTGAATGGCCTGCATCACATCCACCAGTGGGAAATCGCCGGGGTTGTTTGATTTGAGCGAATCGGGAAGGCCGGGAATGTTGTAGCGACTGAGTCTCGACCATTTTTCCTGAGCAAAAACCAGGCAGCCGTCGCTGTTATAGAGGGGCTCGAGTGTGGTTTTCGTCCCTCCCGTGGCCACCAACACGCCCGAACTATTGGCCGAAAGCTGCAGGGCATTGTCGCTGTACGGTCCTTCGGGTAATATACGCTGACCAAATCCATCAATAAAGCGAAATAATCCCCCGCCTTTATCGGCCATCCATAGATTAGCGCCTGAACGGATGGCCATCACAGGGCGTACGATATTTGCGTCGGCGAATGTGAACGTACGGCTTTGCCAATCATCGCTCAAACTATGCACCCGAAACACATTGGTGATCTGTAGCTGACCGTTGCGCGCTTCGAGTCCGGTATTGGCGAAACCTGTATCGAGTCTGATGGCCGACCAAATACCATTGTTGAGGCGCAACAGTGAATCCCCCAGTATTGTTGCAACGCTTCCTGCAAAATACGCTACATGCTTTAATGCCTTTCCCCGCAGCGCAGGTTCAAATTGCCAGGCATTGAAATTGGACAGATTGGGCTCATTGAGAGAAGCCACCAGTAGCCCGCTGTCGGTGGCCGCGTAAAACGAATCCCCATTGTCGGTCAGTGCATACACCGGCAATTTGCTGCCTCCAGGACCAACAACAAACGTATTTCGGATCTCTTCGCGTTCCAGGTCGAGTTCCACGATTCCAAAGCTGCAGCTCAGATAGGCAAAACGCCCCCGCAGATGGATGTGACTGATGTTTTTGAGCCCAATAATCTGGTTATTTCGGAAGATATCGTCGATTAGGCGGTATTGTCCCCCCCGAAACAAGTCGATTCGGCCGGATGCATAGCCAATGACCATGGTCTGGTATAAATCGCTGTAACGCAGACTCAGAATGTGCTGGTCGTTCATCCCGTCGATGCGCGACCGAATTTGAATCGATTGGTCGTCGAGGTCATAGAGGAACAACCCGTGCTCGGTGCCGCACCAGATTTCATCCGGACTGACCTCCAGACAGCTTGCCTGGGTATATGGTAAATGTGTCCGCCATTGTCCGACCGGTACTTGAGCCAGGGCCTGTGCCAAAAGAAACGATGATATCATACAAAGGAGCAACATTGAACGCCCCCAGAACCATGAAACGACACGTATTACCTTGGATTTCATCCCACTAGAACGTCCATTTCTGTATGGATATTGTGTACCTTTGGCCGCGTGAACGGTCAACCCGAGAGTTTTTAGGAATGAGCGACGGACTACACCACGAGTGCGGCATTGCCCTGCTTCGGTTGCGCAAGCCATTGACATTTTTTCAGGAAAAATACGGAAACCCCTTTTATGGTTGGAACAAACTCTATCTTTTGATGGAGAAGCAGCACAACCGTGGGCAAGACGGTGCGGGGGTTGCCAGCATCAAGCTTAAAATGCGCCCAGGACAGCGCTACATCAGCCGGGCACGCAGCGTTTCGGCCCAACCCATCCGCGAAATTTTCGACCGAATCTACGCGAACCTTGATGAAGTAAGGAGGCAGGATCCAGCGCTTCCGCATGATTTAGAGGCGTTAAAATCGCGCCTCCCCTATTTCGGCGAATTGCTGTTGGGTCATCTCCGATACGGCACCCATGGCAAAAACAGCATTGAAACTTGCCACCCCTTTCTGCGCCAAAGCAATTGGCGTGCGCGGAATTTAGTGGTGGCGGG
>CAIVQI010000392.1 GCA_903908015.1 uncultured Bacteroidota bacterium | reverse complement strand
GTCAGGATCTTGCACATTAAGGAAAACACCAAGGCGAGCGAGGAAAAAATCGGGTTGTTGTTGTGGGAACAGATTAGCCAATCGGAAAGGGTTTTGAAAGGTTCGGGGGTGACCCAGCCCATGGATGATTTCTTATCGCGTCTTTGTTCACAGAACGGGCTTGAGAAGTCAAGTTTTCATGTGCATGTCATCGAGAATTCGGAGGTCAACGCTTTCGCCATGCCCGGTGGGCATATTGTGATGTACACGGGTCTGCTTGAGGAGGCACAACATGAGGATGAAGTTATTGGGGTACTTGCCCATGAGATGTCGCACGTTTTGTTGAGTCACGTAATGGAAAGTCTGGCGGCAGAAGTGGGAATAACGGTTTTGACAAATATGGCCTCAGGGGGTATAGGCGGCGAAACGCTCAACGAAATGGCAAAATTCCTGGCTAAAGGCGCCTACAGCCGTTCAATGGAGGAGGAGGCCGACCGAAAAGCGGTTCAATTACTGGTGGGCTCAGGGATTTCTCCTATACCTTTGGCCAACTTCCTGAAAAGAATGACTCGGGATGACGAAAAGGGTATTTTGAATACAGAATGGTTGAGCACGCATCCTGATGCACAAAAAAGATCAAAGAACATCGTTAAATGGGCAGGAGCCGATACGGTTACGATTAGCCCTGTTTTGAGTAAACAACGTTGGCAGCGGTTGAAGGTAGGTATCGGCTTACATGACCAAACGACCAATTAGATCTAGAAATTTTGGGGTTAAATCGCTGGCCTGTTCCTATTTTTGCACCAATTCCGATCCAACGAAAATGAAAGAAAACATAGTTCAGCGGTATAAAAGGATTGTTCAGCGCGACAGCCCGATTTTTTACAAGCTATCCCTCATTTTTATCGTGGTTACCCGTATATTATCATCAGGTACCCAAATCGTGAACGCCCAGTCGATCCGCGGCACCCTCAAGGCCGATCCCGGCACCGAATTGTTGTTGGTAGGCTTCACAGTGAACGACCTAGACACGGTAGCCAAAGGTTCAGTGGGCATGGGGGGCAGTTTTTTGCTCACACCTGCGAGACCTACCTATCATGGCATGTACCGGCTGATGTGGAAGGGTGAAGGCGTGGATTTGGTTTGGGACGGCAGCAACATCCGCTTTACCCACCACGGGGGCGATAGCCTTGATATTCAGGAAGGCAAGGCTTGGAAAGAATACAGGAGACTCACCCGAATGCTCGGGGCGCTCAGAAAGAAGGAAAAACTACTCCAGCAATTGCAGGCCGATTTTGCAGACGACAAAGCGCTTGCCAATGAGGCGGAACGAAGCATGCAGCGGGTGGAGGCACGTACGGACAGCCTGAAACGTGCGGTCGATCAAGGAGCAACGGACGACCTCGCACTGGGTATGTTGCGTTTTGAATGGCCGTTTATTGGTCGCGACAAAGAAGATTTGCGAGCAGAGTTGAAGCCAGGTCGCTACCTAACACTGCTCACACTCGACGATAGCAATGCCCTGCACCACCCCCATCTCACCAGGCACATTGTGGAGTACTTTGGTATGTATGAACCCACCGAGGAAGCCTCAGAGGATCTTCAGGCGCTCCTCTTCATGAATAGTGTTTTGGAAAAACTGGAGCGGTCGCACCCTTCCTATTTTTATCCGGTCAGCGATTTTCTTCGGATGGGAATGGAGTCGATGAACCGTGCCGGCGCCCTGCAGTTGCTGGCCATGAAGGTGAGCGCGCGCGAGGCCTGCGACAACCCCGCACTCGAGGAGCGACTCAAGGGCCAGCTCAACCGATACCTGGCCGTACTGCCCGGAATGAAGGCGCCCGAACTGGATTCGCTGTTCACGACCGACGGCCAATATACCCTGCTCAAGCCGGCGGGGGGTCTCTATATTTTCTGGCGTTCGGGTTGCGACCACTGCATGCAGCAACTACCCGTCATTCTGGAACGGTGGAAGTCGAAATCACCCCAGTTGAAAGTCACAACGATTAGTCTTGATACCGCGCCAGAGGGTTGGCTTAAAGCCATAGGCGGGTGGCAGGGGTGGACCCACTTACGGGATCCGGCGGGTCAGCTGGGCACCAATGCGGCCAACTATCTGTTGGTGGCCACCCCCATGTATCTGTGGGTTGATCCCTCGGGCACCATCATCGATATTTTTAGGAGTGAAACACAGCTGTTCTCCAAAATGGGTTGGTAGGGTCGGTTGAAGAAGATTGGTTTTGTCGCTGATACTGTTTCTGGGCCTTGCAAGACCCGTGGGGTTGTGATTTCGGATGTTGGGGGTTATAATTGATTTATATTTGCGCGCTGGAATCACATTGTCACATTCGTTGACGACGTGCAGTCGTTAGGCTGTAAATAGCCTAAATCTCAAGATAATAAACCCACTATGAGCCCACAACCACAGTCATCCCGACCCCGCATGTCGCCACCAAGAGTTCAGCTTGTCGCCCCGGGTTCACAAGCGCCCCACGATGCAGCGCGCGTTTGGTTGAGTGCCTCAGGGAGCTCATCGTTGCCAGCAGATCAATCGGCGAACCGACACTACGTCGCGCGCAGGCTATCAAAAAAGGGGGGCGTTTTGGCCGTACATCAACTACCAAGCCTGTGTTGGGTTATTTGGCAGAAGGAACAGAGCCCTGATGCAGGCAGTCGCAGGGTTCATTCGGAGGAAGAGAACGCCAAGCAAATGGAGGCGCTCAGGCAATTGGGTGCGCAACTTCAAAAGGCACTCCTGGCGGAAGAAGTCGAAACATTGTGGTTGGAGGGCGATGCAGGGGCCAGTGAAATGTTGTCCCTTGTAGAAGGACTTGGTCTGGCGGCCTATCGTTTCCGGACCTATTTAAAGTCACCCGAAAAACCCCCAATCGACTTATCGGAAATACAGATTTGCTTGCCTGAGCTTCAACAAGGAGCAGTTGATGAGCTTACAGCGCTTTGGGAGGCGGTGTACACGGCCCGCGATTGGGTCAATGAACCCCAGAGCTACCTGTCGGCCCCACAATTTGCGGAGGAAGTGCTGCAATGGTCGGCCAAAACCGGTTTTACCGCTGAAATCTTCCATAAGAAGCAAATCGAAAGCCTGAAAATGGGGGGGCTTTTGTCGGTGAATAAAGGCTCTGTACAGCCTCCGGTGTTTATGGTCTTGGAGTGGAAACCTGATTTGCCGCAAGGAGCAGGTGCGGATATGCAAAAACCTATTGTACTGGTCGGTAAAGGGGTGGTTTACGACACGGGTGGTCTAAGTCTTAAGCCTACACCAGGCAGTATGGACAGTATGAAGTGCGATATGGCAGGTGCAGCTGCTGTTGCTGCTGCCATCGGCGCTGCGGCGCGCTTGAAGCTGCCCATTCACCTGGTTGGACTCATCCCGGCCACCGACAACCGTCCGTCGGGAGAGGCGTATGCCCCTGGTGATGTCATCACCATTTCAGATGGCACCACGGTAGAGGTTTTAAACACCGATGCCGAAGGTCGGCTCATTTTGGCCGATGCTTTGCATTATGCGAAGAAATATGATCCGCAATTGGTCATTGACCTGGCAACCCTCACTGGATCAGCTGTTTTGGCCATCGGATCACAAGGAGCAGTAGTTATGGGTACCGCCGAATCTGAAACCATAGCCGCCATCGCGCAGTCAGGATTGGCCGTGCATGAGCGTCTTGCGCCATTCCCTCTATGGGATGAGTATGGCGAAATGCTCAAAAGCCATATTGCAGACTTGAAAAATATAGGGGGACGAGAAGCAGGCGCCATCACGGCAGGTAAGTTTTTGCAGCACTTTACCGATTATCCTTGGGTGCATATTGATATCGCCGGCCCGGCATTTCTCGATGGCGAGAGCAGTTATCGGGGCAAACATGGCACAGGATTTGGTGTGCGGCTTTTGCTTCATTTTCTAAAAAAATGTGCGCAATGAGCGAAAAACCCCGCATTGGCATCAGTTGTGGAGACCTAAATGGGGTAGGCATGGAGCTGGTCCTTCGTGTCCTCAGCGACCCACGCATCCTTCATTCCATGACCCCCATCGTTTATGCGCCCCAGCGTGCCGTAAGCCTTTATCGGAAAATCCTGGGGATTCAGGATTGGAACCTCTTCGCCATAGAAACCCCCCAGCAAGCACCAGCCCGCAAGGCATGTTTGGTGAATTTGTCGACCGATGAACTGGAGATTGTTCCAGGTCAACCCAATCCCCAACTCGCCCGATTTACCCGCTTATCACTCGAGCGTGCGGTAGCAGACCTCAAATCTGGGGCATTGGACGCATTGGTGACGGCACCGATCAATAAAGCGGGAATACAAGGTGATGGTTTCCAGGTACCCGGACATACGGAATATTTACAAAAGGAGTTTCCTACCGCTAAGGCCATGATGATCCTCATAGGAGAACACATGAAAGTGGCGACGGTAACCGGTCACATTGCCCTTAAGGATGTGCCCTCAGCCCTGACCCAGGCGCGTGTGGCCGATGCAATCCGGCGTTTTGCCCGGATCTTGACCCAAGACTTCGCCATCACCAGACCAAGAATTGCGGTTCTATCGTTGAATCCCCATGCCGGAGATGCAGGATTGTTGGGCGATGAGGAACAGAAAATCATCATTCCTGCCATCCAATCCATGCCATCAGAGGGTGTTCTGGCCTGGGGGCCTTATGGTTCAGATGGGTTTTTTGGAACTGCTCGGTATGCTCAGTTCGACGGTGTGCTGGGGATGTATCACGATCAGGTGTTGACCCCATTCAAGGCCTTGTGTTTCGATTCTGGGGTGAATTTCACGGCGGGTTTGCCGATCGTGCGTACCTCACCGGATCATGGAACGGCTTATGAACTGGCCGGACAAAAAAAGGCGGATCCTTCCTCGTTCAGAAGCGCACTCTATGCTGCAGTCGACATTCTTCGTACGCGTCGCGAGCAATTGGCTTTGGAATCAGGGGCATTAAAGGTGGGTTCCGCTTAGGTTGTCTTTTTCTTTTTTTTTTTCGTACCTTTGCGGGCTAACTTGAGCCGTATGGCCTCGCAGTCAACTACCGCATACGAAATACGCTTTTCTGCGCTTAAAAACGGGTTTCATTACTACGATTATGCGTTAGACCACAACTTTTTTATGCGGTTTCCAGAAAGCTTGATCCACCAAGCCATGATTCACGTGCGACTTTGTCTCGAGCGTAAGACACGGGAGATGGTCTTGGATTTTACGTTCAACGGAAGCATACATGGTGTATGCGATCGTTGTTTGACCGAATTGGATCACCCTGTTGAGGCTGAATCACGGCTTTTGGTTAAAATCGAGGATGAGCCTGTCGAAAACACTGATCAAATTTGGTATGTTTCAACCACGGCTTGGTCATTTCAGCTGTCCGATTACCTATACGAATCGGCCAGTCTCCTTCTTCCTCTGCGGTTTGTTTGTCAAGCCGATCAGCAATCGGCCTGTGATGAACGTTTATCCTCATGGATGTCGGGCAACACAAGCGCTATTGCGCACACCCCAGCCGTTGGTGAACAAACCGACCCCCGTTGGGAAAAACTAAAACAACTTAAGATCAATTGATATGCCAAATCCCAAACACCGACATTCCCGGAGCCGCCGCGATAAGCGCCGCACTCACTACACGGCCGAAGCCCCTACCTTGGCTGTTTGTCCCACCACCGGTCAACCTCACCTGTTCCACAGAGCCCATTGGTTCGAGGGAAAGATGTATTACCGTGGCAAGGTAGTGATGGAAAAAGCCATCGCTTAATGATTCATCTCAGCCGTTAAACGGTTGAAAGCAAGCAGCCCAAATGAATTGAATGGAAGCCAGACTTCTAATATTGGGCCGAGTGAAGGAATTCCTGAACAAATAAAATGACCGAAATCAAAAGAACGGCGGCCATTACAGGTGTGCATGCTTGGGCACCTCGAAACGTGGTTACGAACAGCCGCCTTGAGCAGTTGATGGACACCACCGATGAGTGGATTACTGCGCGCACGGGCATTAAGGAGCGGAGGTGGATGGAAGAAGAAGGTATGGCAACATCCGACTTGGCCGTTCATGCGGTAGAAGGATTGCTGAAGAAAACAGGTACCAATCCTTTGGAAGTTGAACTGCTGATTTGTTGTACGGCCACTCCCGATATGGCTTTCCCGGCCACGGCAAACGTCATTACAGACAAGTTGGGCATGAACCAAACGGCGGGTTTTGACTTGTCCGCTGCCTGTTCGGGCTTCCTGTTCGGACTGAATACCGCTGCCCGATATATTGAAAGCGGTATGTACCAAAAGGTGATTGTGGTAGGTGCCGATAAAATGACCTCCATTATTGATTTAAGCGATCGTTCAACCGCCATTATTTTTGGTGATGGGGCAGGGGCAGTATTGCTGGAACCGAGCACTGATGGTTTGGGCGTACGAGATGGCATCATGCGCAGCGATGGTATAGGACGTACTTATCTTTGTCAGAAGGCAGGGGGATCACTGAATCCAGCGAGCCTGGACACAGTAAACCGTAAGGAGCATTATATCCATCAGGAGGGAAAAACGGTCTTCAAATTTGCCGTGACCAACATGGCTGGGGTAGCCCAGGAAATTATGGAGCGAAATGGTCTTTCAGCCGACGATGTGCAATGGCTGGTGCCCCACCAGGCCAATAAGCGTATTATTGATGCCACACGAGAGCGAACTGCACTCCCTGAGGACAAGGTAATGGTGAATATTCAAAGATATGGCAACACCACCAACGCATCAATCCCATTGTGTTTGCATGAGTGGGAGCCTCAGTTAAAAAAGGGTGATAACCTCATTTTGGCCGCCTTTGGTGGTGGATTTACCTGGGGTTCGCTCTATGTGCGCTGGGCTTTTGACGGTGCTAAAGCCCTCAATCTTGCGGATGTACAACCGGGTCAACTCAATCTTATACCTTAATCGGGCAACCATCCTTTTTAACACAAAATTTTCAATCAACGATCAATATCATTCACGATCTATATCATTCACGATCAACTCAAATTAAATTTTTATGGCATCAACATCCGAATTTCGCAATGGATTGTGTATCAAATTCAACCACGACATCTATCAAGTCGTCGAATTTTTACATGTAAAACCGGGAAAAGGTGCCGCATTTGTGCGCACCAAGCTGAAGAGCATGACCAATGGTAGGGTTTTGGAAAATACATTTCCCGCAGGAGCAAAAATTGATACCGTACGGGTAGAAACACGCGAATTGCAATTCCTCTACCAGGATGATATGGGGTTCAATTTCATGGACAGCGAGAGTTTCGAACAATTTGCCGTCGAAGAGCATAAAATCAATGCGCCTCGCTTTCTCAAGGAAGGAGCGGTTTGCTTGGCCTTGGTAAACTCAGAAGATGAAAATATACTCGGACTTGAGCTACCCCATATGGTGGACATGGAAGTAACCTACACGGAGCCGGGTTTGAAAGGCGACACAGCCAGTGGTTCAGCCCTAAAACCAGCGGTTGTCGACAACGGCCCAACCGTACAGGTGCCTTTGTTTGTCAATCAGGGCGACCGCGTACGCATCGATACCCGCACGGGTGACTACGTTGAAAGAGTTAAATAATCCCTTAATTTTGAAGATCATGGATATCAAAGAAATTCAAGACCTCATCAGGTTTGTGGCCAAGTCTGGCGTCACAGAAGTAGAATTGGAAAAAGAAGGGTTTAAACTTGTCATTAAAGCATCCGGGACGGTTCAAAATAGTGGACATGCAACCCCTGCGGTCGTTATGCCAACCCCTATCGCCTACGCACCCGCCACGGTTGCACCCGCCTCAGTTACACCCGCTGCAATGGCACCAGCGGCTGTGCACGTAGCGTCCTCGCCAACCCCTCCGAGTGCGCCATCCGCACCCGCACAAGCTCCTGTACCCTCGTCGGGAAGCCTACTCAAATCACCCATGATCGGTACCTTCTACCGCTCGTCGGGTCCCGATAAGGACCCCTTCGTTAAAGTGGGCGATCGGGTTGAAAAGGGTCAGGTCATCTGCATCGTAGAGGCCATGAAATTATTCAACGAAATAGAGGCTGAGCAGTCGGGTACCATCACTAAGGTTTTGGTGGAGAATTCTACACCGGTCGAATACGACCAGCCCCTTTTTGAGATTGATCCATCTTGATTTAGACCGTCGAAATTCTCATCACTGTGTTCAAGAAAATTCTGATTGCCAACCGGGGCGAAATTGCCCTAAGGATCATACGAACCTGTAAGGAAATGAACATTAAAACGGTGGCGGTGTTTTCGACGGCCGACCGGGAGAGTTTGCATGTGCGTTTTGCTGATGAGGCGGTGTGCATTGGCCCTCCCAGAAGTGCCGATTCTTATCTCAGCATGAAAAATTTGCTGTCGGCCGCAGAAATCACCAATGCCGATGCCATTCACCCTGGTTATGGATTTCTCTCTGAAAACGCCC
>CAIVQI010000391.1 GCA_903908015.1 uncultured Bacteroidota bacterium | reverse complement strand
CCATATAGTGGAGTTCATTGCTTTTAAGGTCACACATCCAAATGGGGTTCTTGAAATTTCCTTTGATTAAGGATTGATAAAACCGCGCATTGGTATAAAAAATAGGTTCCACACCATAATGATTTCTCAAAATTCGTTCTAATTCGCGAACTTCTCGGATAAAGCGTTTTTTATTGTGGCTGTAGTGCAGTGCGTGATTAAATCTACGGTCATATTCGAGGTCGATCACAGGTGGCAAATTCACCGCGCTCTTGGGAACCTTTGATATGAAATTTCTGGCCTGCAAGCCGGGATCAGATCCGAATATATAGTAGTGATAGGCGCCACGAGGCAGACCATTTTTTTCACAGCCCTCCAAATTTTGGGCGAGCCTTTTGTCTGCAAATGTTCGTCCTTCCGTGGCCTTAATGAAGCAAAAACCAATGTTATTATCGCTAACCTTTTTCCAATTGATATGGCCTTGGTGATGCGAAACGTCAATGCCCCGAATCTGGGCGTTGACCCGGGTGATGGTCGAACGGGTTGGGGAGTTAGACAAGGAGAATTCCTTATACAGGACAGGAACATAAGGAGCGGTCATGGCAACCGAACCAAGGGCGATGAAGGTGAGGGCAGAGATGATCAGGTAATTTTTCTTCATGGAATTTTTTCGGTTTAAGTGACTTATCGGGAGATGTTATGTGATTATATGACAGGTGATGAAGCGGTTAGAAGCTGAGAGAATAAGATTAAATCGGAAATAAGGTTTTACAAGGTTAACATAAAAACAGATGCATCCAACGTTGCGAAGCGCTCAAAATTGTAGGTATGATGAAGAAAATTTTCGGAGAAGTTTATTTATGGCGGATATTGTTACGGAGTGAATGAACGTCAATCGTAATCTTCCGGAAGTATACGTCAGACATACGATTATTTTCCTCGGGCATCTCGATTTTTGCTGCTCTAAACTAAATTTTGTTTTATGTCACACATCCGAAATCAGGTGCGTATTATTGGCAACCTGGGCGCAGATCCGTTGGAGCGCCAAACCAACAACGGAAAATCGGTCACGAACTTCCCCGTGGCCACCAATGAAACCTATGTCAATGAGGCAGGGGAAAAGGTCAACGAAACCCAATGGCATCAAGTGGTTTGCTGGGGCAAGTTGGCTAATTTAAGCATGGAACTCCTTAAAAAGGGGATGGAAGTCGTGGTCGAAGGCAAGATCAGTAACCGGAGCTATGTCGACAAGGATGGGGTAAAGCGGAATGTCAGTGAGGTGATAGCCTTCGATTTTCTGCTGGTCGGACGAAAGCAGGCGGAAGCGGCCTAGCGTTTGTTCAGCGAATGATCACCAATTTCCCGGTCTGAACTTCTCTCGATTTCATATCCATTACAGAGTATAAATAGAGTCCACTGCTTAAGGTTTGTTTGCTGTCAGACAGCACATCCCAAGCATGCTCCCCACCTGGTAAAATGCTCTGATCAGGATTGAGACCGAATACCGAATACCAACCAGCTGTGCTGCCATTGAACCCAGTTTGGGCACGATGGAACAATCGGGCCACTACATCACCGCCTAAGGTATACACGGATATTTCGGCTTCCTCTGGGAGGTTATAGAAGTAAATTTTTTTGGATCGGGAAGTGTTGCCGTCCCAGGCAGCGGATGCACGATAGGGGTTGGGATAAACACCAACAGTTTTTGAGGTGCCCTCATTGGCAGGGGTGCCCGAAAAAACCCTGAATGCATTCGCTGTTCGTGACGACTCCAATGGCTCTAGTCCGATGTTCGAGTTGCCCCTGTCGAAGGCTGTGAGTATGTATACATACTGCCATCCATTGAGAACATCATTGAGTTTGTATGTATAAAGGTATTCAGTGGTGTCTCCCGGAAAAAATATTGGGCTATTCAAACGAATGGCATCAAACCCATTGTTGTAACCCACATTGTTTCCGGGCTTATCCCATTGCGACAATAGGGTCGCTCTGGATGCCACATTGCTCAGTTGATCATCGCCTGGTGCCGTTCTGTATAATCTGTAGCCCTCGAAATCTTGCTCCTGTGTAATCGGGTCAGTTGTGTTTTCGCTGTTTCCGCTCCAAAAAAGCGTGACCTCATGATTACCACTTTCAATGCGCACCTTGGGTGGAGGAGGTGGTTCTGGTAAGGTGTATCGATCCAACAATCCATTGCCATTGGCATCCTCGCTGGGATCGAGAATTCCGTTCATGTTTCGGTCCTCTCCATTAAATGTACGCCGTGCCCAATCAAGGTGTTTCCTGAGGTCGGTACGGGCAAACCAAGTATCGAGAGGTTGATCATCCTTTTGCGGCGCACAAACTGCGGCGAAAACCAACTCCACAGTTTCGCCGGCTTCAATCCGATTCACGGGTCCTGCCGAGATCAGTTGCACACGATTGCCTGGGGTGTTTAGGTTAGCAGCCTGACTAAAATCACCACGGTTTTTCATGCGATCGTAGCGCTGAAGGTCATTCGCGGGGGCAGCAACATTATAGACCCAGTAGTTGGGGTTTAATTTAAATCCTGGGGTAAATGGATTTGCAGGATGCAAAAATTGATTCCCTTGTATGACGCCGAGAAATTGCAAGGCGCCATAGGAATTGGTAAATGGTCTGTCCCCGGCAACATCGTAGGCATAAAGAGCAGATAGCGTATCGTCATAACCTAAACTACCTTTGTTAAAAAAAGCACTTCCTCGGTCGTTGGTTACGTTCACATTCCGTACAACCAGGTCACTCCATAGCCCCAAATAAACAGAGTCCCATGGCAGAGCACTGTTGTTGGTGATGCGATAATGAAAAATGGTGAAATAATCAGCGAACGGAAAATTCCAGGCATAGGTTTCCAGCCGAACCCGAGCATTGAGGGGGGTAATATGGTTGTTGATGGGCTGATTGGAACCAGGGACGATCGTAAATTCGTCGGTGAACGGCACAATATAGTCTTGGTGCGACACGGCGGATGTGCTGAAAAACTCGCTTCCCTGAAGACTGGAACGAGTCAAGACACTCGTTCCGGGCAAAGGCGAAAATTCGAATCCAGATTTCCCTACAGCATAGCCTGAAGCATCATCAACAGCGCCGGTTGAAACAGTGACCTGGCCATTGCTGATGCATCCGATCCATAGACCAGCCTCAAAAAGATGCTCGACACCCGAATTAAGCGGGTACTCCATCGATGGTGGTCCTTGGGGATCGTTTCGAACATTGGGTCTGCCGATTGTGCCCGCATTGGTCACATGAACGCCGATATTGCCGATACTAATGGTCCTTTCTTGGAACTGTGCCTCAACCACACCCATGCTGAAGAGCAAAAACAATGGCAGGTAACATATACGGTTCAACATGGTGCAAAAATAGACATTCGGTCCGGTGTAACGCAAACTACTTGAAAGGTTTGATCAAATTCTCGAGGTATAGCCGCCCATGCGGATGACCCACATTCAACAGCAGATCCATGACCGATAAGTTATGTAAAAAGCCAGTTTTCTGTGCAAACACCTGATGATATGAGGGTAACTGTATGTCTTGGGTAAGGTCAATTAAATGAGCTTGACAAACAGGCTCATTTGATGCGGATTGATCTTTGATTGTGGTGCCCGGACAAAGCAACCGAGCAAAAAAGGTGAACAGTTGCATATTCCAGTCAAAAAGCAAATTGATTTCTTGTGCGTACAGCCCAACAATTTGATCAGCATAGTGTTCCCAATAGGGGGATTTGCCATAGTTCGATTTTAATGCACCCAAATGCTGACGTTTCCAGGGAAGTCTATGGTCGATCCGTGTTTCACCATACAACTGATGGTGCGATCGTCCACCCAATATCGGTATACTCAACAAGATAGGACCCATACTACCCGCTATCAGCATCCGATTTCTGCCCGTACCTTTTTGGAACGAGGTGTTCCTTTCGAACCTAACAACCGACAACCGCTGTATATTTGCCATATTGAAGATGCTCGGGCAATATTCCAAGATCATTTGATCCGGATGGGTATTAGCCGTTTTGACTCCGTCGTCCATAAACAACTGCTATGTATGTCACAATAGTAAGAAGTCCTGCTCTTTTTTTCGCTACGTTTCTCATCGCTCAATGGCTCCAAGTTTCAAGGAGCCAGGCGCTGGATCTGCAGGCCAAATCATCAGTGTTTTGCAGACCGGGGGGAGCTACCTATGTTGAACTGAGTTTGTCTGTAAACAGCCGATCTGTTCATTTCCAGAAGCAAACAAGTGGAATGTTGCAAGCATCTGTGCGGGTGGAATGGATGTTTTATCAGGGCGATAGCCTGGTGAAGATTGATCGATATCGTTTGAGTAGTCAACCTATCGATTCAGGGCAATATCGCGACTTTTCCTTTCTGGATCTGCAGCGATATACGCTCCCAATAGGAGAATACCGCATCCTTTTAAGCGTTGTGGATTGGAACGACACCTCAAACTTTGCGGCCGCAGAGATGAAGGTGGATGTGAGCGATTGGCCCCAAAAGCCCACGTTTTCAGATGTTATTTTAGCAGAGAGAATGGAAAAATCTAACGGAAATGGCTTGCTTGTGAGGAGTGGTCTGGAGGTGGTTCCTCGGGTCACAGATTATTTTAGTCAACCTAACGACACCATGTTTTTTTATGCGGAATTGTATGCATCGGATCAATTAAAAGACAGTATTTTTTTATTGAAATCTACATTAGTCGGATCTCAAGGCCAGCCGGCACCTTGTTGCAGTCGGTTTGTTCGCATGTCGCCCAGGCAGATTCATGTGTTGGCCGATGCGTTTCCATTGAGGGAAGTGCCCTCGGGCAACTACCGCCTGCATTTAGAATTAAGAGATGCTGAAAACAAACTCTTATCGGAGAAATTCGTGGACATACAGCGACTAAACTCACGCATCGCACCGGATTATTCCAAGCTTGAGGAACCCCAAACAGCATTGAGTTTTGTTCAGTCAATTCGCTCCGAGGACCTTCCCCTCCATGTAGGAAGTGTACGGCCATTGTGCACGCACACAGAACAAGCGTATGTCGACCAATTGCTCTCGGCAGCACCAAGCGAACAAACCCGCCCCATGCGAACATTCCTGCATCATTTTTGGTTGCAACGCGATCCCAACAACCCAGCAGGGGCCTGGGCCCGGTTTGCACGAGAAGTGGAAGAGGTAAATCAGCTGTTTTCGACCAAAATCATGAAAGGATTTGAGACAGAGCGCGGGAGGGTTTACCTACAATACGGGAAACCAGACAGCCGGACCCAAGTCGCCAACGAGCCGAGTGCCTATCCTTATGAGATCTGGTGGTACTACCACTACAAGGGTCAGAGGAATATTCGCTTTGTGTTTTACAACCCAGATATGATCACCAACGATTATGAACTGCTCCATTCCGAGGCACTTGGAGAGCCCAATAATCCGCAGTGGCGGCTGATGCTGTTCAGCCGAACAACTGCATTCAGAGATCTGGATGAACAAATGAACCGTGGGCACTATGGTAGTTTTCTGGAGCAGAATTTCAGAAATCAATAATGCCGAACGGGCTCATGTATCATTTTCAAAGGCTTGTTGTTTTGTGGCTGGCCAGCTGGCCGCTCTCAAGACTCTACCGATTATCTGACTTGATTTTTTTGCTGGTATACCACATCATCAGGTATCGAAGAACATTGGTTCGGGGAAATTTGATTCGTTCGTTTCCTGATCGCAGTTTGCGTGAGATTATATCCATCGAAAAGGACTATTACCGCTACCTGGGGGACCAGTTTGTGGAAACCATCAAGGCTTTTAAAATGAATGATCAAGAGTTGCGAGAGCGGGTCAGGTTTGAAAATCCAGAAGTTCTTGAAGGACTTTTTGAAAAGGGCCAGTCCATCATGCATTTGCTTGGTCACCACGCCAACTGGGAATGGTACGCTAAAATCCTCGCGATGCACATGAAGCATACGCTGTGGTTTGTTTACAAACCCCTGAATCAGGACGGGTTCGAGCAGTTGTTGGCCGGAATGAGACAGTCACATGGAACAGAAGTTGTGCCCATGAAGGAGGTGTCGCGGCGGTTAAATGCCGGTCTACAGAAACCGGTTTGTTGCTATTTTGGAGCCGATCAATCGCCCACCGCACACAATCGTTTTATGTGGATCCCGTTCCTTCATCAACCCACAGCCGTTTTTTTGGGGGCTGAAGAGCTCGCCAAAAGACACAATCTGGCAGTGGTTTATGGGAGTATGCGCCGAAAAAAGCGGGGATATTACACCATTACGTTGGAAAAACTGACCGAATGCCCCACAGAAATGGGGCCAGGTGAGATCACGCGATGGCACTCGGCCGCACTCGAACGGCTGTTGCAAGAGCAACCCCAGTATTGGTTGTGGTCACACAACCGTTGGAAACTCAATCCCAAACAGCATCACGGGGCGCTGCCAGAAATTTATCCAAACATGCAAACCACAGTATAAGCCGTGCACTGCAGTATCGTCATACTCAATTGGAATGGAAAACGGCACCTACAAGCTTGCTTGCCCTCCGTATGTGCCACCGAATACGAAAATTATAGCATTTGGGTGGCCGACAACGGCTCTACAGACGACTCGGTCTCTTGGCTCAAATCATGCATGACTGATCGCGTCAAAATCCTTGAATTAAAAGAAAACACTGGATATGCCGGGGGATACGCCCGTGCACTAAATATGATCGAATCCGATATATATGTATTGCTGAATTCAGATGTGGAAGTCACCCCCCATTGGCTGCAACCAGTTATGGCGGCCTTTGCCACACACCCCAACTTGGCCGCTATTCAACCCCATATTCTTGATTATTATAACCGACAAAAATTTGAGTATGCCGGCGCAGCGGGTGGATATGTTGATTCTTTAGGCTATCCATTTTGTGCCGGGCGAATATTTGAGCAAATAGAGGACGACAAAGGGCAATACAATAACCCCAGGTCGGTTTTTTGGGCGTCTGGAGCCTGCCTATTCGTGCGTGCCAAGGCCTACCACGAGGTGGGTGGACTCGATCCTATTTTCTTTGCGCACATGGAAGAAATTGACCTGTGTTGGCGGCTACAAAACGCGGGTTATCAATTGTGGCAATTGCCAGAATCTGTTGTATATCATATGGGGGGTGGTACTTTGGCCTACGGAAATCCCAGAAAAACGTATTTAAATTTCCGTAATAGCTTGATAAACCTGCAAAAAAACGTACCGGCAAACGAACGCATTTGGAAGATCCCGCTACGGATGATGTTGGATTTTCCTGCTGCAGTTAAATTCTTGCTCCATGGAAGTTGGGGCGATGCTTGGGCTGTTTTTAGGGCCCATATGTCGTTCTACCGTCTGCAGCCGAGGATCCGTCGGGACCGTCGGACAAGTGCCATCGTGCCCAAGCCAACGACATCCCTCCATGGGATGTTCCAAGCAAGTATTTTGTGGGTACATGTGAGTGGGCGAAAAAAACGGCTTAATGCTTTTTTGCGGCGCCAAGAGTTGAAAGATGGGATAGCAATCCGTTCAAAGCCAGGTGATAAGACGCCAAGCCAAACCCACTAACCAAGCCGATACAATGGGGCGACAAGTACGAAACATGGCGAAAAGTCTCTCTGCGGAGTGGATGCGAAATATGAACCTCCACAACGGGGCATGCAATGGCTGCGATGGTATCGCCCAGAGCAACCGAGGTGTGGGTATAGCCACCGGCGTTGATTAATATCCCATCACATGAAAAACCATCCGCCTGCAATCGGTCGATCAATGCACCCTCATCATTGCTTTGAAAAAAGTCGATTCTGTGGTCCGGAAAGTCGGCCATTAACTCAGGTAGGAACGAGTCAAAAGACCGTGTACCATACCACTCAGGCTCTCTCTTGCCCAAAAGATTCAGATTCGGGCCGTTGATAATGGAAATGTGCATGTCGTCAATTCAAAATATGTTCATTGCCCAGTCGCCCAACAACAAAACTGTTGTAAAATGGGAAGATGGTGAAGTCTAAAGTACAATGTTCTACTGAACCAAGGTCACCCATGAACGCAAAAATACTGAGTTCAGATCCGATTGGGACCAGTGCTAGATCAGCTTGGGCGAATATTCTGAAGCAATTTCAGGGTTATTTGAGATTGGAACGGGGATTGTCACGAGCCACCTGTAGTGCCTATGATTCCGATCTTCAGCAATTGGCAAAGTACCTCACCGAACCATCAGGCGCTGCCAACAAAATGGATGTTCTCAGCGGCCAAACCAAATGCGATGTTGAGGATGCGCCAAGGTCGTTGGATGCTGAAGGCTCGGTTGACCCCATCCAAGCTACATTCACT
>CAIVQI010000390.1 GCA_903908015.1 uncultured Bacteroidota bacterium | reverse complement strand
GATCCCGAGCAGCCCCTCGCCGGCTTGTCGGGTGGACAAAAAAAACGGGTCGCGCTGGCCGGCATGCTGAGCAGCAGGCCCGAACTCATGCTCCTCGACGAGCCCACCAACCACCTCGACCTGGAAGTCGTGGAATGGCTCGAACAATACCTGAGGCGACAACGCTGCACCGTTTTGCTGGTGACCCACGACCGCTATTTTATGGAAAGCGTCTGCCAGGAAATCTACGAACTCAGCGACGGCAAACTCTACCGCCACCCGGGCACCTATACCCAGTACCTCCAAAACAAGCAGGCCCGTCAGGCCATCGAAGTGGTGGATGCGGAAAAGGCCCGCAGCCGGATGCGGAGCGAACTCGAATGGATGCGCAGGCAGCCCAAGGCCCGCGCCACCAAATCCAAGGCCCGCGAGGAGGCCTTTTACCGGCTGCAGGAACAGGCCAAGGGCCCCCAGCGACGGGGGGATATGCAACTCGACGTACAAAACCTGCGCCTGGGGGGCAAAATCCTGGAAATGGCCTACCTGCGCAAACAATTCGGTGGACGAACCCTCATCGATGATTTTAGTTACCTCTTTACCCGCCACGACCGCATCGGCGTGGTGGGCCCCAACGGCGCGGGCAAAAGCACCCTGCTCAACCTCATCGCCGGCACCCTCCGGCCCGACGGCGGGAAGGTGGAAAAGGGCGACAACACCCGAATTGGCTACTACACCCAGCATGAACTGGACTACGAGCCCAACCAGACCGTGATCGAACTGGTGCGCGACCGGGCCGACTACATCAAACTATCCGATGGGCGCGAACTGAGCGCCGCCTCCTACCTCAACCGCTTTTTGTTTCCCCCCAAACAGCAGCACGACCTGGTGTCGAAGCTCAGCGGAGGCGAAAAGCGCCGACTGCAGCTGCTGCTGGTGTTGATGGAAGGCCCCAATTTGTTGCTGCTCGACGAGCCCACCAATGACCTCGACCTCGACACCCTGCAGGTCATCGAGGAATTCCTCGACGAATTCGAAGGCTGCCTGATGATGGTGTCGCACGACCGATACTTCATGGACCGCCTGGTGGATCATTTGTTTGTTTTTGACGGGGCTGGCCAAATCACCGATTTTCCGGGCAATTACACGGAATACAGGAACCATAAAAAACTGGCCTCCAACATCGCAAACGCCCCATCGGGTGGCCAATCGACCGAACGACCCACTGGGGGAAGCCCATTGGCTAAAAACTCTTCAGGGAAAGACGCTGGGTCCGGACTTCCTGAGACGATAACGAAATCACTTCGCAAACTCACCTACAAGGAACAAAAAGAGCTGGAACAAACCGAACAGCTGATGGCCGATTTAACCACCCAACTCGAGCGCCTGGATGCGCATTTGGCGGCTGGACAAGGATCTCACGATGACTTTGCCCGGTGGGGGCAGGAGCGGGCGCAATGCGCAGCCCGCCTCGAGGAAGCCGAACTGCGATGGCTGGAGCTGGAGGAGCTCAGGGGGGCGGGGATTTGATGTCATTGAAGTATATGGTTTGATACTGTGACCAGACAAGCTGAAAATAAAGGCTAACGTCAACGGGTAATACCTCACAATGTTCTCCATTTTCCTGACCCTACTCATTAAAAATCCAGGACTGCCAGGCATCAGCCACCCCTGTGCTGTACAAGACCTGAGGGTTTTGCTCCTTGTTGTTTGTGCGCACCGACTCGAGGCCCACTTTAGATTTTAGGTGATTAGCCAAATCCAGAAAAGTCCCGCCACCGGAACGTTCCTGCCAGAATTTTAACAGGAAATAGGTGAAAATTCCGTGTTGCTGTTCCACAAAAGGAAGCGCCGATTGCTCTCCTGAAGTTGCCGTGAAAACGACAAGGTTGCCCTCCAAAGAACCTGAGCGCGGCACAATCTTGACCCCACGCGCCATGGCAAGGAGTTCGGTTGCCCTGGCACCACCCGAAAAGCAGGCGTCCAAAAATACCGTCACCCGCTCGGCGGGAAATTCGGTCAACCGCCGATAAACCTCCGCCAGCTTCACCCCCATCCGGACGTTGCCTCCTGAAACATCAACAGGGATTAAATATGCCTCGCCCGACTCATCGGGCAGTCCATGTCCGGCATAATACACCATGACCTCTGCCTTACCTTCCGTATTCTTAATGATCTTGCTGAGCCTATCGATGGCCTGATCCATCTCCCCACGAGTGGCATCCAACTTCATATCAATCTGAGATTCCGGTACACCCAGGGTACGCGAGAAATAACTCCGCACAACCTGTGCATCGTTGCGGGCGAAGGGAACATTGCTCTCGGTGGCAAGGCCTGTCT
>CAIVQI010000389.1 GCA_903908015.1 uncultured Bacteroidota bacterium | reverse complement strand
TGATGAACTAAGCGTGCTGTTGCAACCCCGCGCGCTCCTTGTACGTGGATGGTGTATAAACCGGGTGCCCATGTTTCCACATGGCATTCGTACCGACCATCTTCTGGGGAAATTCCAAGGTCTCTAAACACCAGTCGACCCATCGCGTCAAATACGCAAACCGCCTCTAACTTGCCCATATCGATGGGCTCGATAAAAAACCGTTGGCCATCACTTGGGTTTGGATATACGCGGATTGAGGATTCATTGACCTGCTCTTCAATTCCGGTAAAGAAAAAATTAAGCGGTATGCAAGTACTGTCATTGGCGCGGTTCACATCATCTGTTTGTTGCACCCAAAGACAGAGATTAGCCCCTTGTGAAGTGGTTGAGCTTAGGGGTGTGCTGAACTCGTATACAAAGCTGCCACCCGGGGTTGGACTCCCAGCAGGGAGGGTCTCTGTAACAATGGGCTGATTACCAAAACGGTAGGATACCGACGCAGTACCGTGAGGATACGTTCCAACCCCACGAATGCGCAGGCGAGGTCGAATTGGCGTATTCACCACGGCGCCAGCCTGAGGAAAGACAGGTGGATCAACAGCCAAATCGATGTTCCGAAGCGGGCGGGCAATCACGCCAAGCACCATGTCCTCTGTCAAACGGCTACGATATCCCGCCCAGGCACCCTGGATGACTTCCATACTGCGACATGAAATGGGCTGGGTTAGATCGCGGGCTAAGGAAATATTGGAGCCGGCCGGCATTTCCCAGAGGACATAAAACCCTCCAGCATTACGGGTCACGGGTGTTGATAGGGGAACGAGCGACAGGAAGCCAGGGGGGGTAGAGGCAGGATCGGCCCATGTGGAATCGAGCAGGGTGCCCGGGCCGCCATTTGGTCCATCATCGGCATAAATCTTTAGAAAACACCCTTGGAGGGTGGGATCGCCTGTGATGATCAACCGATATTGTGTGATTCGATAAGGGAAAAAGGGAGGCAACATATAATAACCCATGCCTGCGTTTCCGCTCGACCATGAGATGCCAAAGCCATCAGGAACCCCATCGGAATAGTCGAGAGGAACATCGGTCTGTGCGGTGTCGATCGCCACTATTTTCGTGCGTATTTGGTTGTTGAAGGCCACCATATCGTTGGTAATGCCGGACAATTCGGTCTGCATATCATAAATCCCTGCCGCCAGGGGTGTAAGTGGATCGAAATTGACCACGGTATCCACCGCAACCGGAAGAGATGCAATCGCGATGGTATCGCGCTGCGGGGTCGTTAGGTTAAAACTGCTCACTGAACTGCGGATACTGAAGCCTCCTAAAGGTTGATTCCCATAATTCTTCACATAAGAGGTGAGTGGACATGGTCGTTGGATCAGCGTAAACGTGCCTTGGTTGAACGGACTTTGGTTCCAGTCGATGCCTGCGTCTGTAACCTGGTAGGTTACCGTATCTGGATAATAAAAACGTACACTGTAGTTGGTGTCGGGATATACATTTTTGCTGTGCTGTAAGCCGATCGCACCATTGATGTTCTCGATTCCAATGGTGATGTCGTTTCCGAGGGTAAGGCCAATCTGACGCTTATAATTAAAAGTGATGCTCTTGTCCACTCGGTTCATGACAATCTGAAATGAGTTTTGCCCGGTATAATAGGGAAGGGCTGAGGTCCAAAAGGGCACATTGATCCAACTGAATACCAGCGTATCAGGTGTAGCATAGTAATAACAGGTGCCCGTGTTTCCTGTGCCGGCGAAATTCAGGTCACACAACAGGGCAGCGATAAAGTTGTGGGCACCACCTGCATTTGGTATGACAGGAAAAGGGGAGGCGATGTTGTCTGAGTTGAAGGTGATGTAGCCATTCGAGCCAATCCAGACGAGTTTGGGGAAGTACCAATAGTATTGGAACTCGTTGGGAATGGCAAAAGGGCCAATGACGTTATCGTCGGCCAGTCCGAGTACCTGCGTACCTGTGGTGGTGATGTCCACCCAGCTGTAGAGGGGGCCGACCGAATCATAGGAATCACGCCAAGTATAGCCGTAGAGGTCGGGCCC
>CAIVQI010000388.1 GCA_903908015.1 uncultured Bacteroidota bacterium | reverse complement strand
GTATCCAAAATAGCCAGGTACTCATCCTCCGTCAATAAATCCTTTTCCTTAACACCATCTGCTTCCTTAATACCAGGCTGAATCACTACATACCGCTCATAGTAAATAATAGAATCCAGTTTTTTACCCGCCAGACCCAGAAGATACCCGATCTTATTGGGAAGAGATTTAAAATACCAAATATGCGCGACAGGAACAACCAGTTTTATGTGGCCCATATTCTCGCGGCGTACTTTTTTCTCAGTAACCTCTACACCACATCGGTCACACACGATATTCTTATAACGTATTCGCTTGTATTTACCACAATGACATTCAAAATCCTTAACGGGCCCGAATATGCGCTCACAAAACAAACCACCCATCTCAGGTTTATAGCTCCTATAGTTGATGGTTTCTGGTTTCGTCACCTCCCCTTTCGAACGACCCAATATCGCCTCAGGCGACGCTAGGCTAATGGTGATACGGGTAAAATTGCTTTTAATCTTGGGCTCTTTCTGAAATGACATTTGATTCGATTTATTAGTCCAACTTAACCTCGAGACACAATCCACGCAACTCGTGCAACAATACGTTGAACGATTCCGGAATGCCCGGTACCGCCAGGTTATCACCCTTAACAATGGATTCATAGGCCTTTGCCCGGCCTACGATATCATCCGACTTCACGGTGAGGATCTCCTGTAGGATATTGGCAGCACCAAATGCCTCCAACGCCCAAACCTCCATCTCACCGAACCGTTGTCCACCAAATTGGGCTTTACCGCCCAAAGGCTGCTGGGTAATGAGCGAATAGGGCCCAATAGAACGGGCGTGCATCTTATCATCGACCATGTGGCCCAACTTCAACATATAAATGACCCCTACTGTAGTAGGTTGATCGAAGTAACGACCAGTTTGACCATCCCGCAAACGTGTACTGCCCAACTCAGGAATACCCGCTTTCAGGGTAAAATCGCGGACTTCCTCATAGCTCGCACCATCGAAAATAGGTGTTGCAAACTTCACACCCAATTCCTTACCCGCCCATGCCAAAACTGACTCGTAAATCTGACCAAGATTCATACGTGATGGTACACCAAGCGGATTCAATACAATATCTACCGGACTGCCATCTTCTAGAAACGGCATATCCTCGTCGCGAACAATACGTGCAACGATCCCTTTATTACCGTGTCGTCCAGCCATCTTATCACCCACACGCAATTTTCTCTTCTGTGCTAAATAAACTTTGGCCAATTGAAGGATACCAGAGGGCAGTTCATCGCCCACTTGAATCGCAAATTTATCGCGCCGCGCTTCTCCCTGCAATTCAGATAATCGTATCTGATGGTTCTTTAGAAGAGTTTTGATCAATTCATTCTTGGCCTTATCGACCAACCATCCATCTGGATTCACCTGGCTGAAGTCCATTTCTGATAAAGCCTTTCGCGTGAACTTCGTGCCCTTGGAAAGCACCTCCTCTCCATACTGATTGGCAACACCCTGAGACACTTTGCCCTCGGTGAGCAGCATCAATTTATCGATCAACAACTCCCGCAACTTGCCCGATTCGCGGGCAAGATTGGCATCGATGCGCTCGTTAACAGTTTTATCTTCACCCCTAGAATGCTTATCGCGCTTCACACGGGAAAACAATTTTTTGTCAATCACCACCCCTGTCATACTCGGTGGAACCCGAAGTGAGGCGTCTTTCACATCGCCTGCCTTGTCACCAAAGATAGCACGAAGCAGTTTCTCTTCAGGTGAAGGGTCACTTTCGCCCTTGGGCGTGATCTTACCAATCAAAATGTCACCCTCCTTCACATGTGCTCCAATTCGGATGAGCCCATTTTCGTCGAGGTGACGGGTGGCTTCCTCACTCACATTGGGAATATCCGAAGTGAGTTCTTCCTCTCCCCTTTTGGTATCGCGTACCTGTAACTCAAATTCCTCAATGTGAACCGAGGTAAACCAATCCTCCCGCACAACGCGTTCAGAAATGACAATGGCATCCTCAAAATTATAACCCTGCCAGGGCATAAAAGCCACTTTGAGGTTACGTCCTAAAGCAAGTTCGCCTTTTTCGGTCGCATATCCATCCACCAAAACCTGACCTTTACTGACCTGTTGGCCGGTAACGACCACAGGCTTATGGTTGATGCAGGTATACTGATTGGTTTTTCTGAATTTTGTGAGGTTATACGTTTTGGAATCCCCTGTAAAGCTGGTGATTCGCTGGTCTTCCGTGCGGTTGTACCGAATAATGATTTTGCGCGCATCCACATACTCCACCACACCATCGGCTTCTGCCGTAATCATAGAGCGGGAATCGCGCGCCACCTTTCCTTCCAAGCCCGTTCCCACGATGGGGGCTTGCGGACGAAGCAATGGAACGGCCTGACGTTGCATGTTTGATCCCATAAGGGCACGGTTGGCGTCGTCATGCTCCAAAAATGGGATCAATGATGCCGCGATACCCACAATCTGATTGGGGGCCACATCCATATACTGAACAGCTCCAGGCGCAACAATTGGGAAATCCCCTTGCAAGCGGCACTTGACGAGATCGTGGCTAAACGAACCGTCGTTTTCCAATGGTGCATTGGCCTGTGCAATGACGCCTTCATCCTCATCTTCTGCACTAAGGTAGATCACTTGGTCACGGTTCACCGTACCGGCATCAACTTTGCGATATGGCGTTTCTATGAACCCCATATTGTTAATTTTCGCGTGCACGCAGAGCGACGAAATGAGACCGATATTTGGTCCCTCCGGAGTTTCAATCGTACACAGCCGACCATAGTGGGTGTAGTGAACGTCACGTACCTCAAATCCAGCGCGTTCACGCGACAAACCTCCTGGTCCGAGGGCCGACAAGCGTCGCTTGTGGGTAATCTCAGCCAATGGATTGGTCTGGTCCATGAACTGGCTTAACTGATTTGTTCCGAAAAATGAATTAATGACCGAACTCAGCGTGCGTGCGTTAATGAGATCTGTGGGGGTAAAAACCTCATTGTCACGAATGTTCATCCGCTCGCGAATGGTGCGTGACATGCGCGAGAGACCTAAACCAAACTGTGAATATAACTGCTCTCCAACCGTGCGAACGCGTCGGTTACTCAAGTGATCAATGTCGTCGACATCCGCTTTTGAATTGGATAGTTGAATCAGGTACTTTACAATCGCGATGATATCGTCTTTGGTGAGAACCCGGACATTCATCCCAGTTTCCATACCCAACTTACGGTTGATTCTAAAGCGTCCTACCTCACCCAAGTCATACCGTTTGTCGCTGAAGAAGAGTTTCTCAATCACTTGACGCGCAGATTCATCATCGGGTGGATCTGCATTTCTCAGTTGCCGGTAGATATGATCCAAGGCTTCCTTTTCGGTGTTTGAGGTATCCTTTTGTAAGGTATTATAAACGATAGAATAGTCACCTTGCAAAATTTCCTCGCGGTGTAGGATAATCGACTTCACCCCAGCATCCACGATTTCATCAATCATATGCTCCTCAAGGACTATATCGCGTTCAAACAGCACATCATGCCGTGGAATGACCATATACTCGGCGGTTTCCTCATTACTAAAATCCTCGAGCCATGACTTCAGAACGCGTGCGGCCAATTTGCGCCCAACAACCCGCTTCAAACCCGCTTTGGTCACTTTGATCTCATCAGCCAAGCCGAAGATGTTTAAAATATCCTTGTCGGAGTCGAAACCGATGGCCCTAAGGAGGGTAGTTACAGGGAACTTCTTTTTTCGGTCAATGTAGGCATACATGACATTGTTGACGTCTGTTGCAAATTCAATCCACGACCCTTTAAACGGGATGATTCGCGCAGAATACAACTTTGAACCATTAGAATGTATGGTTTGTCCGAAGAAAACACCCGGTGAACGATGCAATTGAGATACGATCACTCGCTCGGCACCATTGATTACAAATGTTCCCTTTGGCGTCATATAAGGAATTGTCCCCAGGTAGACGTCCTGCACAATGGTCTCAAAATCTTCATGATCCTGATCATTGCACGACAATTTAAGTTTGGCTTTCAACGGTACAGCATACGTCAATCCCCGCTCGATACACTCTTCAATTGAGTATCGTGGTGGATCAACAAAGTAGTCGAGGAACTCTAAAACAAAATTGTTTCGGGTGTCCGAAATCGGGAAATTCTCAGCAAAAACCTTAAATAATCCCTCATTGGATCGGTTTTCCGATAAGGTTTCCAATTGGAAAAAGTCGCGAAATGACTTGATCTGAACATCCAGGAAATCGGGGTACTCATGGGGGTGGGCGACGGAAGAGAAGCTAATCCGTCCCTCTGGTGTGAAATGTTGTGCCAATTTTTTTGCTTTGGTTGAACCTCTGGACCTGAAATGCGGAAAGCCACATCCCATTTACCTTTAATCAGGCAATTGGGATGCAGCTATAAAGAAAATGAGGTATGATCACTTGATCTCAACCTCAGCGCCAACCTCTTCGAGTTTAGCTTTGAGGGCTTCGGCCTCATCCTTCGGACACTTCTCTTTCAGTGTTTTAGGGGCAGCGTCAACCAAATCTTTGGCTTCTTTCAGTCCAAGTCCGGTGAGGTCTTTAACCAATTTTACAACATTCAGTTTCTGACCACCAGCACTTTTCAAAATCACATCGAATTCAGTTTGTGCTGCAGCCGCATCACCGGCATCTGCACCACCACCACCAGCGACTGGACCAGCAGCTACTGCGACTGCAGCCGCAGCAGGCTCGATGCCATACTCATCTTTCAGAATTTGTGCTAATTCATTGACCTCTTTTACGGTAAGGTTGACCAATTGCTCTGCAAATGCTTTCAAATCTGCCATGGGAAAATAGGGTTTAAAGGGTTGTAAGTTTTATTATGAATTTCGTTCTTGTAAGGTTTTCACGATTCCGGCTAATTTTCCACCTGATGATTGAAGGGCAGAAATTACGTTGCGGGCAGGTGATTGTAACAATCCTACAAGCTCTCCAATGAGAACTTGTTTGGATTTAACATTGGTGAGTGCATCGATTTGATCGTCACCAACATAAACGGCGGAGTCAATAAAAGCGGCCTTCAGCACGGGCTTTTTACTAGACTTTCTAAATTCCTGAAGGAGCTTGGCCGGTACATTTCCGGTATCTGCAAAAAGCACTGATGTTGGACCCGCCAAAGAAGGATAAAGGTCAACATATGCATGGGCATCAACTTGCTCCATGGCTTTCCTCAGTAAAGTATTCTTGACCACACGAAATTCTACTTTGC
>CAIVQI010000387.1 GCA_903908015.1 uncultured Bacteroidota bacterium | reverse complement strand
CCTCAGCCTCACAGTCCGCAATATGTCGGTCGAATGGCAGAAAAAACAACCGATCCAAACCGCTTGCTTCAAGGCGACGCGATTTCTCCCCGTCGGTGCACAACAGTCTTAGATTTCCCGCGTCTTTGCCCAGGATGAGTCGCGGGTGGGGTGTGAAGGTAAGCACAGCCGTGGCAGCATTCATGGTTTGGGCCAACACCCGCATGCGCGCAATCAACGCCTGATGTCCACGGTGAACACCATCAAATGAACCCATGGTAAGGAGGAGGGGAACATCCTTAACGTAAGATTTTATGTCGTTATAAATCAACACTTTATATCAAGTTGATTCAATTAACGCTTTAATATAATTTGGTGCCATCGCATGCTCCACACGATAGGCACCAATGCTTGTTCGTCTCAACGATGTGAGTACAGCACCACTGTTGAGAAGGCGACCCCAATCATGCGCGAGGCTACGGATGTAGGTACCCTTACTGCAATGCACTTCGAAATGTACATCTGGAAGTTCTACGGCCAGGACCCGTAGATCATAAATCGTTACAGCCCTCGGCGGAAGGGCCTCGGCTGTTCCCTGCCGCGCCGCTTTATACGAGCGCTTTCCATCGACCTTAATCGCTGAAAAAACGGGGGGAATCTGCAATTGGTCGCCCGTCAATTGTTGTACCACCGCGTGGACATCTTCAGTTCGTATGTGATCGATTGGGTAAAAAGCGTCGGGCTGACGTTCCATATCATAACAAGGCGTGGTTAGCCCAAGCCGCAGGGTCCCAGTATAGCACTTATCGTAGTCGCCCATTTGACCGAGATGACGTGTCCATTTTCCGGTACACAGCAACATCAGTCCGGTGGCCAGCGGATCCAGGGTGCCAGCATGACCAACCTTTGCGCCGCGCAAATGACGTTTCAGGTGGCGCACCACATCGAAGGACGACCAGCCGTGGGGCTTATCGATCAATAAGATCTCACCGGCATCAAATTGGAACATGCGTTATGGTTGCATCACCGAGGCACCCGAGAGGTATAATGCCAGAAAGAGGACACCTATACCCACCCGATACCAACCAAACCAAGACATACCATATTTGGTGAGCCAACCTACAAAAGCCCGAACGGCAAACCAGGCTACAGCAAAGGAAACGGCCATTCCGAACAAAAGAATTCCTGTTTGATCGGCAGTAATTTGGTCGTAACTCTTGTAAAGCTCATAGCCGGTGGCAGCGAACATCGTTGGAATGGCCAACAAAAAGCTGAATTCGGCTGCCTGTAGGCGGTTGAGACCCATTCCCATCCCACCCAGGATGGTTGCAGCCGAGCGAGACACGCCCGGAATCATACTCACACATTGCACACAGCCTATCAGAAAGGCTTTATAGAGCGACAAACCATCCAGGTCGAGCGCAGCAAGCTTCTGATTCTCTTTATCCTTTGGGTCGAGCAGGATCAGCAAGATGCCCCCTACCAGCAGGCTGATGCTCACCGTAAGCGGATTGAACAAATAGGCCCGTATGGTTTTGTATAGGAGCAGACCTACGATCCCGGTGGGAAGGAAGGCTACAGCCAATTTCAGATAGATGGAGGGCCCTTGGAGCAGACGACGGTAATACAAAACCAAGACCGCAAGAATGGCCCCCAGTTGAATGACGATTTCAAATGTCTCAGCAAAGCCTTTCTCCTCGATGCCCAAAAGGGCCGAGGTCAAAATCATGTGGCCAGTCGAACTCACAGGAAGGAACTCGGTGAGTCCTTCCACTACCGCCACCACCAATGCCTGTAGCCAAGTCATGGCCGTGCCGCAGGACGGTGCATGATGGCATAGATTTCAACCAAGAAACCAGCCATGATCACAATCGGCGCTAAGGTAATTTTCGTGAAGCTGTAAATGTCCTCCTTACCAATCATCATCACATTACCCACCACAATGAAGGCGAGCCCAATAAGCATCCAAAGGTAATTAGATCGGCCAAACAAAAGTGGGAACTTCAGTACGCCTGAAGATTTGGTCTTTGATGCGGCAGAAGTGGATGAGGCCGTGGATGAAGAGGCTTTTGGGGTGGATGGGGGTGATTTTTTCATACAACTGAAGGTATTATGTCAACTAAGTGTAGAGTTCGTCTAATTTTTGGCGAATATACTTCGAAACGGCGAACCAAGTACTCAAAAAACTAATGCCAAGGGCAATTATCAGTAGAGAAACGGACAGCAAGAGGAACATCACCGGAAGCCCGTCGACCTGTAGCTGGGG
>CAIVQI010000386.1 GCA_903908015.1 uncultured Bacteroidota bacterium | reverse complement strand
CAAGATCAGTGTTGATGCGTACAACCAGCATTGCCGCGAAGATGTGATGGCCTACACAGCTCTCTGGGAGCAACTCACCGAACAAATGGGCTATTGGGTTGACCTCGAGAAACCGTATGTGACCTACACGCCCGAATATATTGAATCCGTTTGGTGGTTGCTGAAGCAACTATACGACAAGGGTTTACTTTATAAAGGACACAGCATACAACCCTATTCTCCGGCTGCAGGTACCGGATTGAGTTCGCACGAGCTCAACCAGCCGGGAGCCTACCGCGAGGTAAAAGACACGAGTGCTGTTGTACAATTCAAACTCCTGGAGACCGAATCTTGTGCCCCGCTCAAAGACATGTTGGATGGTTTTTACCGGAACTTACCCGCTGGATGGGCCACCGAAGTGCCTTCCGGCACGAATCATCCAGACCCTGACTGGGGCCCTTATTTGTTGGCATGGACAACCACGCCGTGGACATTACCCTCCAACACTGCACTCGCCGTTGGGGTCGATATACCCTACGCCCTGATTGCCACGAACAACCCCTACACCCTACTTCCGGGCTTATTGTTGGTGGCTGAGGCCCGTCTGGCGGCCTATTTTTCCGCGGCTGATGAGTTCAAACACGCAACCGACCTGGCGTCACCCCTGACTTGGCCCACCCCCGAATCAGGCCAAAAATCGTGGCCATGGATGCGCGTGGGTACTTTGACCGGCAAGAGCCTTTGCGGTTTGCGCTACGAACAACTTTTGCCTTATGCGCGCCCAGACCAGGGCGACGCCTTTCGGGTGGTTGCCGGTGATTTCGTACGCACCGAAGACGGCACTGGCGTAGTGCACCTGGCACCCAGTTTTGGGGCCGATGACTACCGCACCGCCAAACACGAAGGAATAGGCGCTCTCACCTTGGTGGACCGCAACGGCCGATTCACCGAGCAAGTCAATGACCCCGAATTTCCGCTGCAAGGCATGCCCGTGAAGGATGCCTTCCTCGATGAAACGGAGCGAGATGACTTATTGAAACGCCAGCAATCGGCACTCGCAGGCATCATACCCAACCTCAATAAGGTGCTCAATGCAGATGAACTCATCACCCTCAAGCTGAAAAGGGCAAACAGGGCGTTCCGCATCGAGAAGTACACGCACAGCTACCCCCATTGTTGGCGAACCGATAAGCCCATTTTGTATTATCCTTTAGAAAGTTGGTTTATTCGGACCACCGCGGTCAAAGACCGGATGGCAGAACTCAACCAGACGATTCAATGGAAACCCGAAAGCACAGGCACAGGGCGATTTGGTCATTGGCTGCAGAATTTGGTCGACTGGAACCTATCGCGGTCGCGCTTCTGGGGCACCCCATTGCCCATTTGGAGCACGGCTGATGGGCAGCAAAAACGATGTATTGGTTCAATCAAAGAGCTTCACGCAGCCATGGATGAGGCCCGTGCAGCCGGATTTAACAACCCAGATTCCATTCAGGACCTGCATAGACCTTATGTTGATCAAGTCGTTTTGGTGAGTCAAGACGGCCAACCCATGTACCGCGAACCCGATCTCATCGATGTGTGGTTCGACTCAGGAGCCATGCCCTATGCACAGGGCCACTATCCCTTCGAATCGCCTGAGCGCATCGACCGCAATACTGCATTTCCGGCCGATTTCATCGCTGAAGGGGTCGACCAGACCCGGGGGTGGTTTTTTACCCTGCACGCCATAGCCGTCATGCTCTTCGATTCTGTGGCTTTTAAAACGGTTGTGAGTAATGGCCTGGTCCTCGATAAGCTGGGCAATAAGATGTCGAAGCGCCTGGGCAATGCAGTGGATCCCTTTGTCACCCTGGAGCAGTACGGGCCGGATGCCACCCGATGGTACATGGTGGGCAATGCGCAGCCATGGGACAACCTGAAATTTGACCCTGCCGGGATTGTGGAGGTACAGCGCAAATTCTTTGGCACACTACACAATACATATAGTTTTTTCGCTTTGTATGCCAATATTGATGGCTTTTGTTACGCTGATGCAGACGTGCCCTTAAACGATAGACCAGAGATTGACCGCTGGATCTTATCACGCCTGAATTCGCTGATCGCCTCGGTGGCGACCGACTACCGCGAGTTCGAGCCCACTCGTGCGGCACGCAGCCTGCAGTCTTTTGTTGATGAACACCTCAGCAATTGGTATGTACGCCTGTGCCGCCGTCGATTTTGGAAAGGTGAAGAGGGATTGGACAAACAAGCCGCCTATCAGACCCTCTACACTTGTTTGGAAACAGTGGCACTGCTCATGGCCCCCATAGCACCCTTCTATGCCGAACGATTGTACCGCGACCTCAATGGGGTGGCATCACGCCAACCCCATGATTCGGTGCACCTGTGCGACTTCCCCAAAGTGAATACTGATGCTGTCGACTCCCCCTTGGAACAACGCATGTCGTGGGCACAAGACATTTGCTCGCTGGCCCTATCCCTACGTAAACGATCACAAATCAAGGTGAGACAACCCCTGAAACGGATCCTGATTCCCCTCACAGATGAGAAACAACGCGTACAAATACTAAAGGTAGCCGATCTTATTCAGTCGGAGCTCAACGTCAAGGAAATAGAATTTCTATCGGAAGAGCAGGCAGCGGTCATTGTGCGCAAGGCCCGGGCCAATTTCAAATCGCTCGGACCGCGCTACCCGGCACAAATGAAGGCCATCGCCACCGCGGTGCCCCATTTGTCGCAATCGGATCTCATGTCACTCGAACAAAATGGTGCCGTTGACCTGCATTTGGACGGGGTCAGCATCGAGTTGCTGCGCGATGATGTAGAAATTAGCTTCGACGATATACCGGGTTGGCTCGTGGCATCCGAAGGAGCGCTCACTGTGGCACTCGATATTGCATTGACCCCAGAGCTCATGGAAGAGGGTCTGGCCCGTGAATTGGTGAACCGCATACAAAAATTGCGAAAAGACCAGGATTTAGACGTCACAGACCGGATTGAGTTAATCATAGAAGAACGCCCTTGGCTGAAGTCGGCAGTCGACTCCTTTTCTCCGTATATTTGCACGGAAATTTTGGCCACCCGTGTGGTATGGATGGCCCAAATCGAGCAAGGTGGCGTGGAATTAACGCTCGATGAAGGATCTGTAATTGTTTCGATAAACCCCACAAGCCATGAGTGAACCAGCCGAAAACACGACAAAAACACGTTATTCCGATGAGGAATTGGCAGAATTCAAAGCACTAATCCTGGAAAAACTGGAAGCGTCCCGCAATGAATTCCGCTATTATCAGGAACAAATCATGACGGCGAATGCCAACGGCACTGACGACACCTCCAGCGGGTATGTAACGCTGGAAGAGGGATCAGTGACCATGGACAAAGAGCATTACAGTCAATTGGCTTCTCGCCAACGTAAGTTCATCGATCACCTGGAAAATGCCCTGATTCGCATTGAGAACAAGACATACGGCATCTGCCGCGAAACCGGGAAGCTCATCCCCAAAGAGCGTTTGCGACTCGTGCCTCACGCTACTTTATCGATGGAGGCGAAGTTGCGTCAGTGAGCGACATCATGCACACCCACTGTATTTTGGCGAACTTTTTTCTTTTGCGAATTGACTTGACAAAAAAAGCATCGGCATGACCAATAGGATTTGGATTCCCATTGGTTTATCGTCGGCCTTACTGCTGGTAGACCAAGCCAGTAAGATTTGGGTCAAGACCAATATGATGCTGGGAGAGCATTTCAATGTGGCTGGCGAGTGGTTTCAAATCTATTTTATTGAGAACAATGGCATGGCCTTCGGCTTGGAGCTCGGAGGGGAATGGGGCAAACTCGCCCTCACCCTGTTTCGCTTGGTGGCTGTGGCTGGTATATTGTACATCATTAGGGGCATGCTCCAATCGAGTGCCACGCGAATCGGTGCCCTTGCAGCCCT
>CAIVQI010000385.1 GCA_903908015.1 uncultured Bacteroidota bacterium | reverse complement strand
GCTCTGGGCCGTATTGTACACATCCCGCTCAGTCAACCTATCGAAGGTGGATGGAGGTTGGTAGTCGAACATTTAATGCCTGGAGTCTATTACCTCAACATCAGTGATGCCGAGGGGAGAATTCATCTACTCAAATGGATAAAAACGAATGAATAGGTTCAGGTTATGAAGAAGCTCAGAATGCATCAGGATGCGAAGAATCCCCCGATCCTGAACAACGAGCATCCCAAGCCTTTTTGAGGACGAGTCCAGCCCCGGCCACCATCAGAATGCCCAAGCCACCGTCGATGGGGGCGCTGTTCGGATCGTTGGGTGGTGGAGGCTGTGCGTGCACGCCCTTCGGCAGCGAAACCTGCAGAAACAGCAGTAAAACGCAACAAAAAATCGCACGAAAAACAGAGGATTTAGAGCATAGGGACATTTTTTCCATCATGGGGATTCATTTATCTTGAGGAGAGAAGATGATCGTTGAACAATCGTACTTGAAAAGAATTCTTCATGTACTATTTTCGGCTATTCACGGAGCGGTACTTCCAAGCAGCGGCAGCAGCGCCAGCACCCAATAAAAGTGTTAAACCACCGTCGATGGGTGCGACACTATTGGGATCGTGCGGCGGAGGCGGTTGGGCGGCAGCGGAATAAACCCCCAGAACAAAAAAGCACAAAGCACACCCAACTACACATAGAATGAAGACAGAATAATGAGTTCCTTTCATGGCGGAATGATTTTAGAATACCCTCAGATAACGACCGGTTACAAACGCAGCTTCACGGACTTTGCGCCCGCAGATGTCGTGCAACGTACCAAATAGATACCCGGACTTACCCCCGAAAACCACCCATCGCTGCCCATTCCTGCCTCAAATGCGCCTGAAGCCACTCTGCGCCCCTGAAGATCATATGCCTCCAGCGCAAAAGCCGCATCCCATCCGCGAACCCATACACGTCCGTCGTGGGAGAACAATTGAACACCTGCCAAGGGATCGGGTGATAAAGATGTGGACAGCGCACGAAAGTGAATCCGAAAGCGATCAGCCACATTGCTCAGGTGTGAAAACGCATATGTTCCCGAGCGCAGGTCGTGGTAGGCCCCTGTGTGCAAATCCTCAAGCCAAACAGCCTGTCCCGCGGCCACTTCCGATAAATCGACCGTCAACTGCATCGGGCCATTGAGTGTGGTCGTGAGCTGCAATGGAACCTGCAACAAAGCATCCCAATCGCCTGTAGTGTTGATGCTCAAACGCTGGTTGTCGGCCGAAACCGTGGCCAGATTCAGTGCCTGCGCATCCCAGCTGTTCAATTTATAGGCATCAAACGAACCCTCAAACAATGAAGTTGCCTGGGGATCACTCAAAACCGCGGTTTCATCCCACTTTCCCGACTGAGGCTCAGTTATGCGCACATACATGCGGTGGGTGAATGATGATGTACCCCTCAATTGAGCGTTGGGCGTAGACACCGTACATGCAGACCTGGGGATGGTGAGGGAAGGCGATAGGCCGGTGGCCTTCACCAAAAAGCCTTGCATGGGCGGAATGACACCATTAAGAGCGCCCGAAGGCGAAGAAGTCGTGCCCACATAAGAAGCAAATCCAGCACCCCCTGACTTATTCACATCCCAAATGTAGTAGGCTTCATTTACATTGCTGCGCGTGAGTCCGGAGAGGTTAATGCCGCAGGTGTACGGATTGCCCACCAGACTCCAGCCATAAATGTCCGCTACACTCCCGGCAGACAAACCCGATACGCTCACATCGCTGGTCGACAAGTTACCCGTTAGGCTCAGCGTGGAGGCCACTGTAGAACCATTCACTCCATTCGAGCCCCCATAATACAACGCATAACCCTTACCTGCAGCTATAGCGGTTGAAGTAGATCCACCCATACCATGAAAACCAACCCAGGCATTGGGGTTCGCCGTATTCAGCGTGATGATGTTGTTGGGCGGCG
>CAIVQI010000384.1 GCA_903908015.1 uncultured Bacteroidota bacterium | reverse complement strand
CCGGAAATTTTGTGTTGCTGAGTGTTACCATTTTTTATATAAGTTTGCACAGGTGAGACGGTTCGATTTTTTTAAATTTTTTTATCATTTGTTCAGTGGATTGATTTTTTTATAACTTCAGAATCCAATGTATATTTATTACAATCTTCCAGTTTTCAAGAGCACCTACGATTTGTTGCAGAAAATCCTGATTCTCACCCAGAATTTCAACCGTCATTACCGGTTTAACCTTGGGGATTCCCTGATCCAGTCCACGTTTCAGTTGTTTACCCTGATGTTTCGGGCCTACGAATTCAAATCTGATGCATCCCTGTTGCAACCTGCGCGTGAACAGATAGAAATCATCCGTTTGCACATTCGGTTGCTTCGCGACCAAAAGCAAATCAGTCTGCCTCAATTTGTTGACCTCAATGAAGTAGTGGAGAGCATCAGCAAACAATGTACAGCATGGCAAAAAGCAATGAACAAAGCGTCCGGCCGGAATCATGTAGTCTAAGGATTATATGAGTGAGCCTAACCAATCCGGTAACCCGCTCTGCGTCCAGTCCCTCGGATTTGGGGGTGGAGCCCATACAATAGTGGTTACTTCAGTTTTTGTGCCGGGTGGCAACCGCAACAATAATGGCGGTTTCAACAATGTGGGCAACAACGGAAACTGGTGGAGTTCTTCGGATGCGGGGTCGGGCAACGCCTGGTATCGCAATCTGAACTACAACAACGCAAATGTGAACCGCAACAACAACGACCAACGAAACGGTTTTTCGGTTCGCTGCGCGCGGGAATGGGGGAACGCTGCCACTGTCTGCCCGAAAGGTGCAGACAGTGGCCATTGCTTTGAATGTGAAGAATAAGATATCGGATCGGCTCGACCGAATCATGAGCGCCACGGCAGATGCCTTTCCGCGCGAAAAGCGGGAATGCAACCGCAAGCCCGACGAAGCGCGCGCGCCGGATTTGCCCCTGGAGTTGTTTGAGGCCTATTATTCCTGTCGCCGCAACAAGCGAAATACCCCAAGCGCTCTCGAATTTGAAGTACATTTTGAGCGCGAAATCTGGAGGTTGCATGACGAAATCAAGTCCGGCACCTACCGGCCCGGTAAATGCATCGCCTTTATCGTGGAGGAGCCCGTAAAACGTGAGGTGTTTGCCTCCGGTTTTCGCGACCGTGTGGTGCACCACTGGCTTATCGAACGATTGAATCCTTTATTCGAAAAATTATTTATACCAAATAGTTTCGCCTGCAGACCGGGAAAAGGAACTTTGTATGGTGTTCGCCGGATTGCACGGGGCTTGAATTCTTTCAGATTTCCTGCTGATCAGGAAGGGTATGTGCTGAAGTTGGACATTCGGGGGTTTTTTATGCACATCAACCGACACATTCTGTATCAAAAACTGGAGGCCTTTATCCACAAATTCTACAACCGCAGCGATCGGGATCGGGTGCTCAGCATCAGTCACCAGATCATATATCACCAGCCCGCAGTGAATTGCGAGATACGCGGTAGCCGCAAAGATTGGCAGGGACTTCCACACGATAAAAGCTTGTTTTATGCCCCCCCAGACTGCGGCCTGCCTATCGGCAATCTCAGCAGCCAGGTCTTTGCGAACTTCTATCTGCACGATTTCGATGTATTTGTGCACAACGAACTGCAGATTGAACATTATGGCCGTTATGTCGACGACTTCGTATTGATGCACCGCGACCGCGTTTACCTGAATTCGCTGGTTCCGCGCATAGAAGTATACCTCAAGAATGAGCTTGCGCTCACTTTGCATCCCAAAAAGCGGTACATGCAACACTACGCGAAGGGGGTCACCTTTCTGGGCGTTCAGGTCAAGCCTGGACGCATGTGCGTGGCTGCTCGAATGAAATCCCAGTTTTATCTGGCTTTGCACAAAATCAATGCCCTTTTGAGGCAAAAAGAACCAATTACTCGGGAGCAAAAGGTGTACATCATTAGTTGCATCAATTCATACCTCGGCCTCATGCGCTGGTTTCACACGTTCAGGCTGCGCCGTAAATGCCTCACACAGGTGCTCGATCCGGCCTGGCAAGAACAATTGTTGATCCCCAAAAACTATAAGAAAGTACGACTGAAAAAACGACCAACTAATTATTAGTACCCTTTGTGGCCTGCCTGCCTTGGCCGCCCTACTTATTGTGCTCAATCTTGTGCTCAGCACGGTCAGCAGCTTCGCCGCAAGTTTTTGAGAACTTGAAATTCATGATGGGCTGATATAGAATCAGCGTCGTCGTCGGGCACGGAAGAAGGCTTGAAGGAGGTCGGCCGATTCCTGGGCCATGAAT
>CAIVQI010000383.1 GCA_903908015.1 uncultured Bacteroidota bacterium | reverse complement strand
GAGAGATGCCGATAACCCATTCATCGCAGGAACTACTGGTCCATTCTATAGATGGCGCGCTACATGCCCATTCTTCAAGTAGCGCTCCAAATCCATTAAACAAATAACGCTACATACCCAACATTCGTGAAAATAGCTTGTTGCTGGCCCTTAACCAGGGCTCTCCGCGTAGTTGCTCTATATTCTGAGCAAAGGAATTGAAGAACCAGGTGTGTGGGTTAATGACCCCCTTTTCCACCTGTTGCCTTGCCAGAGCTACAGACTCTACTGTCAAGCAGCCGGCTTCATAACGGGCCAGGCGACCGCCATCAAGGAGCACTACCTTCCATTGGGCCTCGCAATCCTTCAGAAAGCTCACTGAGGAGTCGATGCTACAACCAGATACAGACTGTATCTGCTCATCAACCCCCAATACAATGACTTGGTTCAGGAAAATAGTGCTGTAGGCCGACAAACGTAATTTATGCGCCGACCAATTCGCGGTAAACTCCGACAATCGCCCAGCCAACTCGGACTGTTCATGTGTCTCAAATGCCCGATTTGATACATAAACCCAAATGCGGCAGCGAACAGGCCACGGCACAGGCTCGAACATAGGCGGTTGATGAAAGATGCCTTGAGGCGGATGGTTGACAGGGATCGCCATCATACTGGAATTATTAATTGACATCAACGCAGCGAATCAATCCGCTGAATTTCGAAAGGGTTGGCAACATCATTCAAAAAATATCCGGCTGCTTTAGTTGGCTTCGGAGGGAGATAAGGCACCCGAACCAATCATCAACTCCGCAATATCGAGTACTTCTACATCATGCTCCTTGTTGTGGTGCTTAACCCCGTCGCGCATCATGGTCATGCAAAATGGGCAAGCTACCGCCACCACAGAGGCCTCTGTAGCAATGGCCTCCCGGCTGCGCTCGTGATGCACCTCACCCGTACCCTTCTCAGATTCCTTAAACAACTGGGCACCGCCAGCGCCGCAGCACAGGCCTTGAGCGCGGCTTCTCTTCATCTCCACCAGATCGGCGTCGAGCGACTGAAGCACCTCGCGCGGCGCTTCATAAATCCCATTTGCCCTTCCTAAGTAACAAGAATCGTGGAAGGTGATCCGTTTTCCCTTAAATGCTCCGCCGTCTTTAATCTTTAGTCGACCTTCATTGATCAGTTGCTGCAACAGAGTAGCGTGGTGTACCACTTCATAATGACCACCCAATTCAGGGTATTCGTTTCGAATGGTATTGAAACAATGTGGACAAGCTGTCACAATTTTCTGAACTCCATATCCATTCATAACCATGATGTTCTGCATGGCCTGCATTTGAAATAAAAACTCATTGCCGGCCCGCCGGGCTGGGTCGCCCGAACAACTCTCCTCAGTACCCAAAACAGCAAACCCCATACCCACATGCTCTAGTATTTGGGCCACAGCTCGGGTCACGCGACGTGCCCGTTCGTCGAAACTACCAGCGCAGCCAACCCAGAACAGAACGTCTGGTTTTTCGCCCGATGACTGCCATTGGGCCATCGTACGTATGTTTAATTCATCCCTCAACGCATTCATTTGGTTAGTTTTTAGAGGATTCGGCCCATCCCAAACGATCAGCAGCTGGAAACTGCCAGGGAGCCCCATTATTTTCAATATTGGTATACATCGATTTCCATTCGTTCGGTTGCAATCCCGCTTCCATGGATTGATAACGCCTAAGCTCTGTGATGATGCTCAATGGGTTGATAAGAACCGGACAAGCATCGACGCATGCCTGACACGTGGTACAAGCCTGCAGTTCCTCAGCAGTAATATAATCGCCCAAAAGAAATTTACCGTCAGATCCTAATTCTTTGCCCTCGTCCAATGCCCTTCCCACATCTTCCAAACGGTCGCGCGTCTTCATCATGATGCTCCTTGGCGATAACTTCTTGCCCGTCATGTTGGCCGGACAAACTGAACTGCACCGACCACATTCCGTACAAGAATAGGCATCCATCAGCGACTTCCAACTGAGGTCGGTTACGTCGCGTGCGCCAAAACGGCTGGGTTGCTCCCCATGGGTTGGCTCAGCCGGGGATGCAAACGGATCAGCATTCGGATCAAGCATCAGTGAAACCTCCTTACGAACACTTTCCATGACGGGAATTTGACCTGAAGGTACGGTGTCGGCATACCAGGTGTTGGGGAAGGCCATCAAAATATGAAAATGCTTGCTGTAGGGCAGGTAATTCAGGAACGCCAATATTCCAACGATATGCCCCCACCATGCTACCCGCTCAATGGTATGCAGCCCACCCTCGGAAACTCCTTCCAACAAAAACCCAAGCGGCTTGCTGATCAGATATCCACCATGCTCCGGCATATTCGCCTCAGCGATGTTCATCATTAGAAAAGCCCCCATTAATACCACTTCTATGATGAGAATCAAATTTGCATCCAGAAAGGGCCAACCCGAAAGCTCTGGTTTGTGGAATCGTTCCAACCTCTGAACATTGCGGCGCCATAGAAATACCACGCATGCCAGGAGTACACCAACAGCCAAAAGCTCAAAAAAACCAATGATGACTGCATAAAAAGATCCAAGCATAGGTTTGAACAGCCTATGTGTGCCCAATAATCCATCCAATACAATTTCCAACACCTCCAGGTTGATCAAAATAAAACCCAAATAAATCAGGACGTGGAAAAAACCCGCAACTGGCCTCGACAGCATCTTGCCCTGACCTAAAGCCACCCGGATCATTTGATTCCACCTCCGGGCAGGCTGGTCGGTTCGGTCTTCCGATCGTCCAAGACGAATGTTTCGTGCGATAGACGAAATCTTGCGGGCAAACAAACCCACCCCAGCAACAAATAATATTAAAAAAACGAGCTGTGCAATCATAGCTTAGAAACAGAATGCAAGATAAGGAAGGAGAAAACAAAAACCCGTATGGCAAACGATTGTTTCCATAAGCCATGATATTCATTTCACCCATAGGCTTTTGAAAATGTCGCGCCTTTTCCGTACCTTTGCAGTCCTTTTGGTGATGTAGCTCAGTTGGTAGAGCAAAGGACTGAAAATCCTTGTGTCGGCGGTTCGATTCCGTCCATCACCACATTCCCAGCAATAACCGACTGATTATCAAGCACTTACGCAATTTTTATTGCTGGTGGACAACAAAGTCGCAAACAATTTGACCTGAGACCCAGGCAAAACTCCCATTCCAGTCACATTTTTTGATGGTTCCATAGCATCCCTTTTGTTCGGGGGTAGGCTAATTTACTGTGTAGGAAAAAAAACTACAAGGGAACGTAATGTTTTTTATATATAAATATGAAATGAATTAAAACATTTCTAAAAATAAACATATAAGACATATGACCACAAAAAAACAAGTAATCTATCGTTTTTTGAACTTCATCAATGAACGATACCCTCAGGATGAGGAACCACAACCAACACCAAAACACCAGGGACGCAGACGCAGACCTCCACCTACCCAGACAACCGATACTGAGGACGAAACATCAGCTTCCCCGCAACAAGCAGAAACACCCGACACGCGTTCTTCGACAGATGCCATACCGCGCAATCGGGGAAAAACAACAAGCGATGAAGCAACCATCAACTCCCCAACGGACGAACCAGGAAGTCAGGACTCAATAGAACGATTGACCCGAGAGGAAATACAAAAACTGAAAGAAATGCTCTCTCAGGAACAAAATACAGACCCCGACCTCATTC
>CAIVQI010000382.1 GCA_903908015.1 uncultured Bacteroidota bacterium | reverse complement strand
TAGGGCAGCTTGTTCTCATACTCAATATGACGGACGCGCGGTACTCAAAGCCATACCAGATTTTCAATACCGTGACTTTTCCGACACGTTAAACGACGGGCTGGATTTCAATAAAAAAGAGTTAGACCAGTCTGGATTTCAGTAAATGCACCCAAACTGCGAGTGGTTTACCTCAATTGAAATGGCTAGAGGTTCTGAATCCATTCAAACAATCCAAAGATAACAGCCAGCCAGATCAGGCCTTTGATAAAAAAGAACAAGAAACCCCACCACCCTATTCGCTTCAGCCAAGTCATCATTTTGGAAGACATCACGATATTTTACAGACTCAAAAACGATATTTTTTCATCACTTGTTTTCCTTCGACAAAAAAAATTGTTTAGATTCGTCCCTTTGTTGTCAAAATATCTTTTTCAATTTAGAATTCTTCCTTACTATTTTAAACTATGCGTTTCAACCCTACTACCCGCCATTTTATCTTCGCCGCGCTTTTGTTGACGGGCATTTCCTTGACCTCATGCGAAGAGGGTGTTGATTTGAAAATCGTTGATGCTCCATCCCTCACCACAGGAGGGGCCGAAATCACCTCTCCTTTTAGCATTCGGGTGAGTGCGGAGGTAACATCGGATGGGGGCGATATTGTAGGTGATCGCGGCGTATGCTGGTCAACCAATCCTGGACCTACTACTGCCTCATCGGTTGCACGCTCTGGCGGTGGGGTCGGTTCATTTTCGGTTTCCCTACTGGGTCTCGAACCGGGCAGAACATACTACCTGAGGTCTTTCGCCTCCAATGTCGGTGGTGTTGGATATGGAAATGAGGTGTCGTTTACCACACCTGCTGCACCGTGGACAAACAATGCCGATACTGTGTCGGACGCTTCTGGAAACCTTTATTCTTTTAAAACCATTGGAACACTCGACTGGATGGCGCAAAATCTTCGTTCGGTTCGGTTCTGCAATGGTGATACCATCCCTCAAAAATCAAGTGCTGGTGCTTGGTCTACTGCCGATACGTCTGCGCAATCGGCCTACAACAACGACCCTTCATTAGCCCCCATGATGGGCTTGCTTTATAATGGGTCTGCCCTGCTTGATCCCCGGAATGTTTGTCCATGTGGCTGGCGTGTTGCAGACGAGGATGATTGGAACGACCTCATCAACAACAATGGCGGACTGTTTGAGGCAGGTGGTGCGCTCAAAACGACCGGAACTGGCATATGGAAAGCGCCCAATACTGGTGCTACCGATGCCATTCAATTCACGGGTTATCCCGCTGGCTACCGCGCGCCCACAGGTGAGTTTTTCAATTTCGGATCCAACGCTTATTGGTGGAGCAATAATGCATCTCGTCCTGTTAAAATCGTAAACTCATATGGACCTGGCATGCAGGCATGGACGGGAGAACAGAAGACAGGTTATTCGATTCGCTGCGTACGCGATTAAGAACCATCGGTTTTTTAATGATCAGGCGTCTTTACCGGCCTGAATTGCAGGATAGAGACTGCTGAGGAGGCCTATCGCCACCACGGATAAAAAGACGATCATCATGTCGGTTGCAGCAACCCGAACAGGGTAGCTGTCAACAATAAACTGGGCAGAATCACCGCCTAACTTAAGCCATCCAAATTTCATTTGCATCCATGCCAATGAGGCTCCGGCTGCAACGCCTGCCAAAGCCCCCAATACCGATACCCCAGAACCAGACAGCAAAAAAATTCCAGTAATTTTCCTTCGATCCGCTCCCATTAGTCTGAGTACTTTGATTTCCTGCTGCTTTTCAAGAACCAGCATCGACAAGCTTCCGATGAGGCTCAGGGAAGCCACAGCCACGATCAACAGCAATAACGCGAAGGTCCACCACTTTTCAGATTGAAAAATCTTATAAACAGCTTGCTCCTGTCGCATACGATCAGCGACTTCAAATTCTGGGCCTAGCTTCCTTCCCCATTCCGCCATGATGTCATCGGGGTCGACCCCTGGCTTCAATCGAATCTCAACCCGACTACACCAGGCCTTAGGCACCTGAATGAGTTCATGCATCCACTCTTTTGAAACCAAAACGTATTTGCGGTTTATTTCAGGTTGTACGTTAAACAATCCGGCCACAAGCAGATGAGCTCGTGCAAGAGATTTCTCGGGATTCACGGGGTCGAATGAAGCGCCTCTCCGCGGGAGAATGACCTCGATTCCGGTTTGTACATCCTGCAATTTAACCTGCAGCTGGGCGCCTAGTTCTTGTCCGACTACCCCATAATTCATCCCATAATCATCAAAGAAGCCATATGTTCCATAGCTCATATTTTGACCGATTTGGGTGACATCAGCGAATTGGTCATCGACCCCTTTCAGTATGGCCACTTCTTCCTGATTTTTGCACCGAACCAAGGCATTCTCTTCCAAGGTGTAGGCGTATGTCGCGATACGATGATCGCTTGTCCACATCGAACTGAGGGAGTCAGAATTTAAATATTTACCCACTTTGGATCGAATCAAGAGCTCAGGATGAAAATGGCTATACATGCTGCGTGTGAGGTCTTCTAATCCGTTGTAGACACTCAGCACCACAACCAATGCAGCTGTACCGGCAAATACCCCCAAAAACGAAACACCTGTAATCAGATTGACAAAGTGTGTTTTTCTACCCGCGAACAGATATCTACGGGCAATGAGTATGATGAACCTCATGTGGCTTCCATATTTTTGGTGGCTACGGCCACCACTTCGGCGCCTTCGGAATGCCCAATGTATGCGTCAATGGCGTTCAGAACTATTATGATAGGATACAGAAAAAGGAAATACACAGGGAATATGTAGAGGTAGTTCTCATGACGGCGAAGCAGTCTGTTGGGCACCGAAATGCCTAAAAAGGTAGAAATTCGACCCGAAATACCATAAGAATAGCGCGCTTTATATTGTTTAAAGCCCCCGTCTCGAAGCAGTTTTTTCAAATCAAAATTATTGTATCGGTGTACAAGCTCTTGATTCGTGGTGAGCTTATTGGATAGGTTAGGTTGAAGCGGAAAGTTCTTGTCGGACCGTACCGACAGGATGAGTTGTCCACCCGGTTTGAGCGCATTGTACAGGTTTGATACGGCTTGTACGTCCGAATATATATACTCGATGACATTCACCGCTAAGATGAGGTCATAAACCTCCTTCCGTTGCATCTCCACTACATTCTCCGTTCGGAACAATACCCGCTCAAAATGCTTCCTGTGAAAATACTCATTACAGGCCCAAATCTCTTCCGGATTAGAATCCACAGCATAAATATTCCAGTTGGGATGGCGAAGCGATAAATAATGAACATACTGTCCCATTCCCGTGCCAGCGTCCAAAACATGCACTGTTCCCTTTCGTCGCCATGCGAATGCATGTATGGACCGTCGCATATGCCAGAAGGTCACCACCAATCCATCAGTGAGCACATAAAAGAGCGTCCGTAACGTTGGCTGGTTGTGAAATACCGCCGCCAATCGCATTCGTAACTCTTTATGTTGCATGCTCCTCTAATTTAAGGCTCTTGGCCGGCACGCACCGACTGTAATAGGGCATCGATTCGGTCGGAGGCATCGAGGGAATCATCGCGCTGCCACAATAGTTGAGGGATGATTCTCATGTTCTTCCCCATCCTGCGTCCCAACCGCAATCTGATTTCGGGCGTTGCTGCCTCGAGTTGGACGAACAACTCATCCGTCTTGCCACCAAAAAGACTCACAGAACAACGAGCAATAGCCAGGTCTGGACTCACCCGCACGTTGGTGACCGTGAGCAAAGTACCTGCATGCGCCCAATCCATTTCTCGAAGTAATACTTCGGCCAACTCCTGCTGAACAAGACTTCCCACCCGCAATTGTCGCTTCGATAATTTCATGACGCAAAAATAACACGATTATTCACAGTCGATCTCGCCTATTTTTGGACTTCATTGTAATATCTATGCCTTCAAGTCGCCTTTTAGACTCGTTTGATGTTCGAGCTTTCCGGTTTCATCAACCGATTCCATTCAGATGGGCAGATCTCGACAGCATGGGTCATACCAACAACGCCATTTACCTCACATATTTCGAACAAATTCGGATCATATACGCACGTGATGTGATGAAATGGGAGTGGGAACAAGTGGGTATGATCCTTGCCCACACGGAAATCGACTATATCCAACCCCTAACTCATCCCCAAAACGTGGAGGTATTAGCCAGAGTCATTCGTTGGGGATCCCGCAGTTTCGATATGGAATACGCCGTTGTGGATCCAACTACCTCCCCTCCCAAAATCTACGCCATCGCCAGATCTAGCTTAGTTGGGTTCGATTATAGTTGCCAAAAGTCGGCGATCATCCCAACCTCATATGCTGAAGCCGCCAGGAACTATGAACCTCAACCTATTGAGGGGTTAGAATAATCTCAACCCTACGATTCTGAGCCAAATCGGCGGCAGTTACACCAGTATTTGCTGGCTTATATTGTCCTCTACCAGCGGCTATCAGGCGTTCTGGTTTGATCTGACCTGTTGAGGTGAGAATTTGAACCACCGAATTTGCCCGATCGACGCTGAGCTTCCAGTTCGACGCTGGCTTACCTTTATTATCCGTATGTCCTTCAACCATAATACCCATATCCGTTTTTTCCTTCAGTATGGGCACCATGGAGAGCAAGGCTGTCTTTCCTTTGGCGTTTACCACCGAACTCCCAGTAGCAAATAACAATTCACTCGGCAATACAATATTCACTTTTCCTTCTAATTCCTTCACAACTATTCCCAATTTGGCATAGGCTTCAAGGGCTTTGGTTAGATCATTACGAACAGCTTGGGCTGCAGTTTTTTCCTCTTGCTTTTGCCGCTCCACTTCAGCCAGCAGCGCATCCTTTTGCCGAAGGTCGGCCTCTACGCGACGCAGATCATCTTTTAATCGGTTGATTGAATCTTGTTTGAGGCCCAATAATCGGTTGGTTGTGCTACCCATAGAATCGACTTGTTGACGTAGTCGCTGAAGGCCATTGGTGTTGGCTTTCACCACACTATCCATAAAAGCATCACGCACGGCACCACCTGATCGAACATGGGGTTTACGGTCCATATGGGTCGTTTTTCCCGGGGTAAAGCGCAAACCAATCTGGGCTTGGAGCATATCATCCCGGCCTCTCATGCTTCCATAGGCATAATTGAATCCATCCCACGCGTCTGATGCCATCGATGCATAATGAACTGCTCCAAAAAGATGCCAATGATCATTGAGGTGGTAGCGGGTACCCAAACCAAGCGAAAGACGGTTAACAACATCTGCCAAGGTCTTCTCCTCCCGCAAGTAACTCGGCACCCCTGGCTCTTTCTCGAAGTAACGTGTACTAGAGAATGAAGCCCGATCCCAGCCAAAGCGCACATATGGCGTCCATTGATCGGATTTGATCGTAATCCACCTTTTCAAGGCAACATTGAGGGCCAAGCCATTAAAACGAATGTCCGATTCATAATACTGTACAGCATTAGCGCCGGTCATTGTACCCTTACTTCCGCTGTATTCCAAACTCAAAGTTGGGCTAATAAAATACAACACATCCAATCCCAGTCCCATATCAAATCGGGTGTTTTCACCCTTTAATGCAGACATATCAGCACCTTCATAGCCGAATTCTTGACGGTCTAATCTTGTATTCAACAAGTCACGATAATGCGTTCCATAAATCCCCAGACTGAGTCGATTCGAATCGATTAGGCTTCTGTGCCATTGGGCCGAAGCCGAGAAAGGAACGAACAATACAACCAACAGGATGGTTGAAAGAGAGATGGTTAGGTTCCGAATCATAATGATCAGCGGTTGGAGTTGATAACGATTGACTGAAACGAACTTTTATCGTTCGCCTTCAGGTGCACGAGGTAGCGGCCCGGAGCGAGATGCGACAGATCCATCACGGCAGTACCAGGTGTCAATTGAATCACATTCATTCTTCGGCCACTCACATCCAATACCTGGATTTCGGCCATTTCTTGTTCACGCCCTGCGTAGTCGACCTGAAACACCCCTCCCGAAGGATTGGGATAAATTTTGAGTGCATTTTGGTTGTGTTCATCGACCCCAACCCCTACGCCAAAGCCGTAGGGTGGGCTCATTCTAAAGCATCCCGCACCATTCATCACACGAACTTCATAAACACCGGTGAGCATCACGTCATAGGTTGAAGAGGTAGCCCCTGAAATGGGTCCTCCGTAGCGGTACCATTGGTATGCACTGTACCCTGCTGGGGCCTTAAGCAATGTTGCTGTTACACGTTCAATCTGGGGCTCTGAAGGAGCGGGTAGGACCTCCATGGGAATGTATCCCGTGGTAACACAACCAAAAGAATCAGTGTAATCATAGCGTAAATTGAAGTTGCCCAATGGGGCTTGAGCAGGATCAAAAACAGTAGGGTTGCGCATGCCTCCACCTGATATAGTATATCCGGGCAGACCTGTACCGGGTACGCCTGTCAATGATGTCAAATCAAAAGGCGCATCCGTAGCGCAGAATGTGCGTCCAGGGGGCACATAAGGCACAAGCGGGGCCGATTCAACAACGGTAACGTTGAAGCGAACGGTGTCGGTATTTCCAAACACATCCCTGATTTCAAAAACATTTGATCGAACGCCAATAGGGAACGTACTTCCGGGCGGCAGCCCAGAAATTTGGCGCACCGTGGCACCCAAACAATTATCGGACGGGACTGGCAAATCGTAGAAATAGGTGGCCTGACATTCCCCCAAAACCACATCGGAAGGCATATTGGCTGGCAGTACAAATGGCGCGAAGGTGTCGAGCAAAGTAACCGTTGCCGTTCCCGATCCAAGATTTCCTGCTGCATCACGCACGAAAAGTGTCACTGTATTGTTTCCAGCTGAGGTTTGGCAATTGATGTAATTGGTGCTTAAGGTCCTGCTCGTGATGCCACAATTATCGGTTGAGGCGCTATCGACCATGGCGGGGGTGATGAACGCCTCTCCAGAACTATTCAAGTAGGCGATGACGTTTCGGGTGACCACGCTCGGCGCCCGGTTATCCACCACCTGCACTGAAGTCGAGATCAATCGGGTGTTCACCCCGTCACTCCCGGTTAGAAAAACAGTATTTGTTCCGACTTGTCCACACGAAAATGTTGATGGGGAAACTGATAAAGTCAGGGAACAATTGTCGTAGGAACCATTGTCTATATCAGAGGGCTGAATCGTGGCCACGCCAAACTCATCGAGCGCAATAACCAACGATCGTGCACTGAGTTGCGGGGGCGTTGTATCAATAATGTTAATGTTTGAGGTGGCTGTTGCAAAGTTTCCGGAGTAATCCGTAACCAACAATTGGATTTGCTGAACACCTAAATCAGCACATGAAAAATCAGTTCGGCTTAACGTCATGGACGCGATGCCGCAATTTTCGCGCGAACCATTATTAACCTGAGCGACCGACAAAAATGCCAAGCCCGAAGCATTCAAAGCGAGGGTAACGGGCCTTGTAAACACTTCCGGAATAATGCTGTCTATGACATTTATTTGCGTGTAGGAAGTCGCTATGTTTCCAGCTTGATCCCGCACCTGAACCGCCAATTGATTTACACCTATATTGCTGCAATTAAAAAATTGTTGACTCACGGTGGCATGAGACAACAAATAAGTGAAGTTACTGCAATTGTCTATTAACGTGTCGATTACAGTTGCAGGGCTCACTACGGCAATGCCATTTCCGTTCAGATATATATTCGTTTGTTGCAGTAAAACCTGAGGGGGCTGAACATCTGACCCAGGTGCACAAGGCTGTGCAAATGACGTGAAAGGACCCGTAAAGGGAACGATCAACACCAAAGCCAAAGAATAACGCAGAAAAGTTTTGATCATATAACAAGTTGTGGTTAAGAAATACGGTTCTGTAATTCTTCGAACAATTAAAGCTAACTGCAATAATAATCATATTTTGTGATACAGAGATGAATAAATGCGGTCTAATTATCTTATTTTTGGACAGTCCGCTCGCATGACCCGTCCTCATTTCAACCCTCATTTCGCCATTTGGAGTAGTCTCATTGTAGTCATCCTCACGGCGATTTGCGCCATCATTTACGACCTGGGGAACCAGCGCTTTCTGCCCGGCAGACCCATCCAACAGCCCGTTTTTACTCCGGATTCAACGAAGATCACCGACGCACTTCTGGACACGGCTGATCATCAGGTTGACCTTAAGCGTTACCTGGATGCGTGGAACACCCTATTGAATGCGGAAGATACCTACCGGAAATACGACCGTCTGGAATTGTTGTCACGCGTGCATTGGATGCGCGCGCGCATGCTGCATGAGTTAAAGGAATTTGACGCCGCAAAAGAAGAGATTGAGCGAAGCACCACGCTGGCGGTGCGCTTGGGTTCTGAAGAATTTAAGACAGAGTCTGAATACCTTTTGGCCTCCAATTTATTCGAGAGACACGAATATGAACAGGCCTATCAACTGATTGAGAACAGGCTGCAAGAATCTCGGTCCATTCCTCTAAAAAATGCCATCCATTTTCACAACCTCGCTGGTTTGAGTAGGGAAAAAGCGGGCGACCCATATGAAGCCGAAACCCACTTTTTATCAGCCTTACGCATCAGCAAACGCCTGAATCCAGAAGAATATGGCTTCATTTATGGCAATCTAGGCCATGTCTACGCCCAACAAGGCCGACTGCAGGATGCCGCAAAGTACCTCGAACTCGATTTTGATTGGTCCTGTCGTAATAAGCAATATGGTTCTGCAGCGTCTGCAGCCTATTTTTTGGCCAAGATTTTAAACGCATCTGCCAAAAATGAGGATAAAGAAACAGCACGCCAACATTTAAACAGAGCGGATAGCTTAGTGTTGTATCAAAACACAGTGAATATTAACATGCCCGCCGATTCCCTTTGGTGGAGGATTCAAATTGCTGGGAAGCATTCGCCAGATGCACGTAAAGATTTGGCGATCATTGCAAAACGTGCGGCATTAGACCAGAAACGTGTGGAAGAAGCCCAGCACAAAGTGACTAGAGATCGTTTGCATCAGGATGGGAGAACACAGTGGCAAAAACACATAGCTGATCGGGATCGTCGGGTTCAGCGCTCCGGACAAACCATTTCATTCGCTGCAGGAATTTTCATTTTGCTCGCCATCGTGTTCATCAAATCTGAGTAGACCTGTTCATGGTTATATTTCCCGCCGCATCGATGACCTACCCCGTGTGTCAGTCGTTCATTTCTTCAAGAAGCACAGTAAGACAAGTTCAATAACACAAATATTTATTTCATGAAACAATTTACCATCATCCTCTCCTTAAGCCTTACTTTTTGGCTAACCACCTCAGTAACCCACGCCCAGCGCTACCTCCAACCATTGTTTGGTCAGATCGTTGAATCAGCCATTCCCTACGGCGAATCCGTTTCCTGGAATGGCAATAGCGCCCCCTTGTTGCTCGATCTCTATTTGCCTGCTGGTGATACCGCTACACGTAGACCACTATTGCTGTTGTTCCACGGGGGCAGTTTTGTGGGCGGAGCCCGTACCGACGCCTATATGCAAAATATGTGCGCCTATTTTGCCACCAGAGGCTATGTGGCTGCGAGTGTGGGCTACCGATTGGGCGTGAATGTGGCCAATGTCGCTGGCCTACAGGACGAATTCATACGGGCAGCCATCCGGGCCACCCACGACGCCAAAGCTGCTGCCCGTTTTTTCCGAAAATCAGTTGTGGAGAACAACAATCCATACGGCATCGATACATCGCGCATATTTGCTGGGGGATATTCTGCAGGTGCGATAACAGCCATTCACCTGGCCTGGCTAAAAAATCCTGCCCTGACTTCGCAGCAAGTTCAAAATAACCTCACTGTTTTAAACGTCGGACTTGAAGGCATGTCTGGAAATCCGGGCTACCATTCTGGGGTTGAAGCGGTAGTGAATTTAGCTGGCGCTGCACTAGACACCCAAATCATACAGCCAGGATTTGTGCCGGCCATTCACTTCCATGGAACAGACGACCAAACTGTGCCTTATGCGCGGGGACCAGTACGCGCGATGGGATTCAATATCATGACGGTAGACGGGAGCAGTATTGTACACCAAAGGCTGAACAACCTACAGATCCAAAGTGAAATGCATTCATTTCAGGGGGGCGGGCATGATCTGGTATCTGATACGGCGCGATGGAACTTTATTCTCGATCGGAGCAAATTATTCTTGTATGCCCAAATTGGTGGTGGCACGAGCAGTTTCGGTGAACAAATCAATGCCGTTGTTCAGTGCTTCCCCAATCCAGCGGTTGACTGGCTTCAAATCGCTGGGATTACCCAAACAAACATCGCAGACCCATTATGGTCATTTGCTTTGCATGATTTAAGTGGACGATGCATCAGGCCCTTTTCATCTTTAGCGGATGACGGCAGAATCTACCTCGGTGATTTATCAAGTGGGCAGTATGTACTCACCATTCGTCATCAGCATCATACCTCCTGCCACAGGATCTTCAAGAAATAAAATAATTATTCCAAACCAGAACCGATGTCTCTCAAAATGCTTCGCCCTCTTACCAATTTTAAGTCCATCTTGCTAGGCAGTTTCTTGCACCTGGCAGTGGTTATGCCGCTGTTTGCGCAGGAACGCTCAAAAATGGAGCAATGGCACCTGCTCGATGAAGAGGTTGACAGTTTACCTGGCGTTTCGGCTCACCGGATTCTACAGGGAATCGGGAAGAACTTTAAGCCGTTCGATGTAGTGGTGGCGGTCATAGACGGCGGAGTGGACATAAACCATCCGGATTTGGTGCCAGTGCTGTGGAAAAACCGAGGAGAAAATCCAGATAATGGAATCGATGACGATGGAAATGGCTATGTCGACGACCTGCGCGGCTGGAGTTTTATCAGCGGACGCGGCGGCGAGGTCAATCAAGATACCTACGAGGTGACCCGTGAATGGGTTCGGCTTCGTGAAATGAAAAAAAAAGGACTGGTTCAGCAGAAAGACTCTCTGCAAAAGGCATACAGAAAAGAGGTCGGATTCCACTACAAAACGAGACTGAAGGAAGCCAAAGCGAATCATAAAATGGGCACTAAACTCCAGAAGGCCAACGCCAATTTTCACACGCAATTGGTATTGGCTGGGGGCGATAGTGCAGACATAAGTGCGCTTAAAGTGAAAGGTCGGTGGGGTAAAAGTGTAAAGAGAATCTACTGGATGTCGAACTTATCTGGTACAGCCGTGTCGGACGTATATTCCGAACTAAATTCAATCTGCAGTCGATTGTGCGACATGTATGACTACAACCTCAACCCGAGGTTTGATCCGCGTGGCTTGGTTGGTGATCGTTATGAGGATGTGAAGGACCGATTTTATGGTGACAACCGCGTAACGGGACCTGATGCCAGTCACGGCACACACGTGGCCGGCATCATCGCTGCTGCGCATGGCGACCAAAGGGGCATGAGTGGGGTGGCTCCTAATGCCCGCATCATGAGCTTGAGGGCAGTACCCAATGGCGATGAGCGCGATAAAGATGTGGCCAATGCCATTCGATATGCTGCCGATATGGGTGCTAAAGTCATCAATATGAGCTTTGGAAAGTCGTTTTCACCGGGTGAATCCTTGGTGCAAGAGGCCATACGCTATGCAGCATCGCGTGATGTATTGATGGTGCACGCTGCAGGTAATGATGGGCTTTTTGTGCCCGACATCCCGACCTATCCGCGCGCACCACAGATTGATGATGCCCGATTCTCGTTTTGGATTGAGGTAGGGGCCATTGGCCCAAACAAAGACCCCATCAACCGCATCGCCTCATTTTCAAATTTTGGCAGTCCGGTTGTGGATGTATTTGCCCCAGGTCAGGATATCTATTCTACCCTGCCGGACGGGAAATATGGTGCCCAAAGTGGTACGAGCATGGCGGCACCGGTGGTTGCGGGTATGGCGGCATTGCTGCGAGGATTGTATCCCAAGCTTTCTGCCCCAGAAATCAGAGACATCATCGTTTCTTCCGTGAAACCATTTCCTAATGGGTTGGTTGTGCCAAAGGCCGATGGCTCAGCAGCTGCCATCGCTCTGTCACGCAAAAACACCTTTGGTGCTCGAAAAACAGCGGCAGCCCGTGAGGTTTGTGTGAGCGGCGGCGTGGTGAATTTGGAAAGCGCCCTTAAGTATGCCCAGGAACGCTATCCTGGTCAAATGGCAGAATACAAAAGGTAAATGGGGACGGATGCCGTTGTCTACAGCCCCCTAACGCTTTTGGCGACTGTCTATCGCTTTGGGCGTCCGCCTGGTGGTGACGCGGCACAAACAGGATACGCTGCGTTGGTCGATCCCTTCTGAATGGATTGAAGTCGCCTTTGCACCATTTGTCGGCGCAATGGACTAAGATACCCTACAAATAGTTTTCCCAGGAGGTGGTCATATTCGTGTTGAATGATTCGGGCCGGCATATCATCGAACCACTGCAGCTGTCGCTTGCCATCCTGATCGGTCCACTCCACCTGTACCCGAGGCTTACGGAGGACGTCGCCCCGCACATCCGGTATACTCAGACAACCTTCATTGAACGGCCATGGCTCCCCTTCTTCCTGCAGTATGATAGGATTCACGAATACCCGCTTTTCATGGGCGAATCGTTTCTCGTCGAAACCAGAGGCATCCATCACAAACAATTTCATTGGGCGGCCGATTTGCGGGGCTGCCAGTCCCACTCCACTTGCGGCATACATGGTTTCAAACATATCCTGAATCAGACCGGGGAGAATGGGGTCCGTGAGGTCCACCTCCAAAGCTGGGGATGTAAGTACAGGATGTCCGTAGAGATAGATGGGAAGAATCATGGTCGAACGACAGGTTTTAATTCATTGCTGACATCCCCGTTTAATTCATTGCTGACTTCCCCGGCTGTTTGCAAATCTGTTAGATGTTGAACGGTTTCAAGGTACGACTGCAGCAGGAGCACCGCGCTGATGCGGTCAGCCAGTCCTTTTTCACGTCGTTTGAGCCGGGGTAAGTCGCTTCCGGCAATGGTCTGCAAGGCAATTCGTGAGGTAAAGCGTTCATCCACCCCATGCTGGGGAATATCGGGGAAGTCGACCAGCAATTCGCGCCTGAAAGCAGCAGCGGCACCAGCCACCGAAGATGGCTCGTTGGCGAGTGTACGGGGTTCACCAATGATGAAGGCCCTAATGGTGTGTTCTTGATGGTACTTCTTGATGTAGGCTTTTACCTCCTTGCGGGCCACGGTGTCGAGCGCCGTGGCAAACATGCCCAAGGGATCGGTTACCGCGAGTCCGACACGCTTCAAACCGAAATCAATGGCCATCAATCTGCTCATCCGTGCTGAACTTTTGGTTTGTCTCCTTCAATCATGTTGAGACTATATACCCGAAAGGCACTTCCATCGCTGATGTCGGTCACCCGAAGTTGGCAACTAAGTCGGCTAGCACTACCGGCATCGGGGAGCGTATCGAGCATATCGAGTTCGGCATCACCAGGCTCGGGGAGATCACCATGCAACCATTCTAATCTGCAGGTTGCGCACAAAGCCATTCCGCCGCAGGTGGCTTCAATGGGATAATCCAGCGCTTTGAGCGCCTCCATGAGGCTAAGACCCATGTCGGACGGCACCTGGTGTGCAGTGCGGATGCCGTTGGGCCATTCAACAAAAAACTGCTTATCGGCCATTAGAATGGGTTGATACCTTGGACGGTTGTGTATTTAAAGCTCAATTTCTCACCTGGTCTGACCCGCGCGAATGCACTTTGACACATCAAGGTCGCCTCATGAAAGCCGCAAAGGATGAGTTTCAATTTACCAGGGTAGGTATTGATATCGCCTATGGCATAAATACCCTCAACCGAGGTGCTGTAATCAAAGGTATTCACCACAATCGCTTGCTTTTCCAATTGAAGGCCCCAATCCGCAATGGGCCCAAGACGTGGACTTAACCCATACAGTGGGATGAGGTAGTCGGCTGGCAGCGCATGAACCTGATTGTTGGCATCGGTCACCACCACTGTTTCCAAATCGCTGTCGCCCCTTAAATCGCTCAGGCTGGTGCTCATCATGAGGCGAATCCGGCCCTCCTGGGCCAATTGATTCACTTTATGTGCGCTGTCTGGTGCCCCACGAAATTCTGCGTTGCGGTGCACCAATGTTAACTCCGACGCAATATCCGCCAATATGATTGTCCAATCGAGGGCGGAGTCGCCCCCGCCAGCAATGACCAACCTCTTGCCGCGATAGGCTTCTGGATCGATAACCATATAACGAACACTTTTCTCCTCAAAACATTCGAGACTGGCCAACTCAGGCTTCCTTGGTTCGAAACATCCTAGTCCGGCCGCAATCGCTATTACCTTGGCCCGACATTGGGTTCCTGATGAAGTGAGCAACAGAAACCCACCATCTTCCTCGCGCTGGATGGTTTCCACCCGTTGTGCTAAACTAAAAGTGGGTTGAAATGGTGCAATCTGCTCCATGAGTCGGTCTACCAAATCACCTGCCAGCACCGATGGATATCCCGGAATATCATAGATGGGCTTGCGCGGGTAGATTTCGGTTAACTGACCACCCACTTTGGGCAATGCGTCGATGAGGTGGCAACGCATCCGCAAAAGACCCGCTTCAAACACGGCAAAAAGCCCTACGGGCCCTGCTCCAATGATGCAAATATCGGTTTCAATCAAGGCTGCGCAAAGATACGAGTTAAAGGAACTTATTGCCCGTGTATTTTGTTGGGGTTTCGTTCAAAAACATTCATTTTTCTATTTCATTCATCTTTCATACGAAACAATCCAAAACACAAATTCCCATGAATACACCCAACGCCCTGACCATGCGACTGACGCGGGTAAAGCTAATGCTTCTCCTTGTTATGCCATTGCTATTGAACAGTTGTGGGTACAACCAAATGGTGAGTA
>CAIVQI010000381.1 GCA_903908015.1 uncultured Bacteroidota bacterium | reverse complement strand
GTTAAGAGCACAGCAAGGCATAATATTCGACCCTTCATTTCGACCGCAAAATTAGGGGTTTATAACCGTACTTCCCCCTAAAATATCGACAATTCAATAGTCATAAATTCCGGTGAAGCAGCATAACTTTGTTCTAAGAAATTAGTTTTTAACATGCCATTTGATGGTCAAAATCAACCTGAGTTTACCGTATTTTTGAAGCATGGCCGAAACACTCGATTTGAAAACCCTTGAAGGCATTGACAAACTGGAGTTTCTCGCCAGGCAAGTTGTGGAGGGATTCATCACCGGTCTGCATAAAAGCCCTTACCACGGTTTCTCTGTTGAATTTGCCGAGCACCGCCTCTACAATACGGGAGAGTCGACGCGCAACATCGATTGGAAGTTGTTTGCCCGGAGCGATCGCTTGTATGTGAAGCGTTTTGAAGAAGAAACCAATCTGCGCTGCCAATTGGTTCTGGATACTTCAGCTTCAATGTATTTTCCAGAGCGCAGCCTAAGCAAAATGAGGTTCTCTGTGTATGCCTGTGCAGCCCTCATGAACCTGTTCAAGCGCCAACGCGATGCGGTCGGTCTCACTTTGTTCGACGAACAAGTGAACCTATCGCTCCGTGCGCGCGGTCACGCTGCCCACCACAAATTGTTGTTGGCGCAACTCGAATCGGTATTGCAACAATCTCAACCCCGTCGAAGTACGCGTGCCGTTCAGGCACTCCACGAGGTGGCAGATACCGCCCCCCCACGGTCGCTGATCATACTTTTTTCCGATATGTTTGAACCGGGTGCATCATCGGAGGATTTGTATGCGGCGCTGGGGCACCTTCGCTACAACAAACACGAGGTCCTTCTATTCCATGTGGTTGATCAGCCATTAGAGCTGCAGCTCGAATATGAAAACCGCCCGCACCTGTTCATCGACATGGAGTCGGGCGAAGAAGTACGCCTCAATCCTGCTGGCATACAGGAAGCCTATCAGAAAAGAGCGTCAGATTTTAGGAAGGAGCTCATGTTGCGTTGCCGTCAATACCGCATCGATTTTATTGAGGCGGATGCCAACCTCGGCTTCGCGCAGGTACTTATGCCTTACTTGCTCAAACGAGCGCGTCTGGTGTAGGGAATTCAGGGGTTTTTGACCGGCTTTTGAGCCATCCATTCATCAATAATCCCATCAAAATAAGAAAAGTGCCCACATAAAACGGTTCACTCATGTGTTCACTTTCTCCGAAGATGAGGCGCGCGAAAGCGATACCATACAAGGGCTCCAGATTAACCGTAAGCACCAAAGTAAAGGCTGAGATTTGCTTCATGAGCCTTATGCTCGCGAGGAAAGGGTATGCCGTGCAAACCAGCGCCAAAACCATAATCCAGCCCAGGTCTTGTGCGCTAGGGTGTTGAAAGCCCGATCCACCAAGCCCCAGAAACAGCCACACGGGCACAATACCGAGCCACCCTCCCAGCATTTCATGAATGGCTACGGCTTTTGGGGGATAAATCCGTGCAAATCGACCATTCAGCACAGCAAATAAAGCAGAAAGTGCAGCGGAAAAAACCGCCAATAACATACCCCCGGCAAATCCACTTTCTGCTCTGAATATAATATAGAGGGCAACAATGGCCACCAGACTCAGTCCCAGTTCAGAACGGCTTACCCGTCTTCTTTCGATCAGTGGTTCAAACAATGCTGCGAAAAAGGCGCCAGACGAAAAACCAGCCAGGGTCACAGAAATATTGGAGATTTTGATGGCATGGTAGAAGGTGAGCCAATGCAATGCGATAATCAGTCCAGTTCCCCAAAGCGCCAATCGTGCCCGAAGAGGGAGGCTGGGTAGTCCACCACGCCAATGGGTGTAGGCCCACATCGCCAACAAGGCGATGGGCATCCGGTATACGGTGAGGTCGAGCGCAGAAACACTGATCAACTTGCCCAAAATGGCCGTAAACCCCCAGATGAAGACCACCAAATGGAGTTCTGCTAACGCTTTCTGGTATTTATTTAGGCGCAACACGATACAAATACAAAGCCACGACCATAAATATGAGGTTTGGGGTCCAGGCCGCAAGCATAGGCGGCATATTGCCCTTGATGGCAAAAGTGAGGGCAAATCGAATGAGCATGATGTAGGCGAAGCACAGGCCTACCCCGATGCCGAGTTGGAGGCCTATTCCGCCCCGTACCTTGCGTGAAGAGAGACTCACACCCATGATGCTGAGGATGAAGGCTGAAAATGGAATAGACACGCGGTTGTGTTTTTCGACCAGGAAAGGTTCTATGCCACTGCTTCCCTTCAGTCGTTCTCGTGTAATATATGCTTCAAGCTGTTGGTTGTCGAGCAGGGCAGCATCCTCCACCAGAGGACGGCCAAAATCTTCAGTAGTGAACCGAAGCGCGGTGTCGATCCGTGGAAAAAATTGTACCCGCTCCCTTTTTTTATCCACCATGTGGCGGAGGTGACAATCCTCCAGGGTCCATAAACCTGCCTGGCCGTTCCAACGAATGCGCTCGCACATGAGTTTCGAACGCAATTGACCTCCTTTAAAATGCTCTAAAGTAAACCTGAAACCTGTAGAGTCGGGGGTGGAGTAACTTTCCACATAGGCCAGCTGTCCGGGCTGCGGTTGGAAATGAAAATGATGTCGGTTGAAGTAAAACCGGTCGCGGAAGTAACGGTTATCAAATTCAATTCGCTTTTTATTGGAAGGAGGGAGTATGTATCCTGCCAAATACCAGTTGCTCCCCGCGATGAGCGTAGCGCCGATGAGGTAGGGGTACATCAAACGCCCGAATGGAATGCCGCTGCCCAACATAGCCACCACTTCACTGCGTGCCGCCAATCGAGCCGTGAAAAAGATGACCGCCACGAAAACAAAGAGCGGACTAAATAAATTGGCGAGGTAGGGAATCAGGTTAAAGTAATAGTCGAACAAGATCTCCTTCATCGGAACGCGTTTGCCCACGAGGGCATCGAGTCGTTCTGTTAAATCAAAAACCACCGCGATTCCCACAAACAACCCCAAGGTGAACAGATAGGTGGTGATGAAATACTTCAGTATGTAACGGTCGAGCAGTCGCATTCGGGCTCAAAAATCCTCAAAAATGAGCCAATATTTACCTATTTTTGAAGAAAGGCTGGTTGGCACCTTTTTCAATGGGTTACTTCACTTTCTTTGAGGGATATAGCATGAAGCAGATTGTTGTTTTTGGGGAACGATGGGTTGTTTTGACTGGATTGTTCTTTTTGATCTTGATGCACTCCATGAGGGCTCAAGTCACCTTTCACATCACGCAATGGCCCAGCTACACGCCGCCAGCGGATACTTTATTTATTGCAGGAACATTTAATGGATGGAATCCGGGGAGCGCAATCCACCGACTCACCCGGCAACCCGACAGCAGTTGGATGATTACTCTTCCGCCGTCGGCCAGCAGCATCCAGTTTAAATTTACGCGGGGCAATTGGGCCAAGGTTGAGGGAAACGCGACAGGGACCCAACGACCCAACCGAAATCACACATTTGGCAGCGCCGACACGGTACGAATCACCATCGAAAGCTGGGAGGATCTTCACCAAGGTGGGGGCGGCGGTGGCTCCACCGCAAATGCTCAAGTGATTGTATTGACCGATAGCTTTTACATCCCTCAATTGCAACGCCACCGGCGGATCTGGATGTATCTGCCGGTCGATTACAACACCGCGTTGTCTAAGCGATACCCGGTGTTTTATATGCACGACGGGCAAAATCTTTTCGATGCCAGCACGGCTTTCGCAGGGGAGTGGGAGGTCGACGAGCACATCAGCCGTTTGTTCGGCCAGGGTGATGATGGCGCCATGGTGGTGGGAATCAGTAATGGCGGAGCCCAGCGGATCAATGAATACAGTCCTTGGATCAACCCACAATACGGTGGTGGTCAGGGCGAGGACTACATGAACTTCATCGTTCAAACATTAAAGCCCTATATTGATAGCCATTACCGCACCGACTCATCGCGCGCCTCAACCGGCTTGTGGGGCAGCAGTATGGGTGGACTCATCTCCCAGTTTGGGGTGATGCGTCACCAGGAGGTCTTTGGTATGGCGGGTGTTTTTTCTCCTAGTTTGTGGTTTTCTTCTCAGGTGTTTGCGCAGATACCTCTGGAGGGCCGTCGCCAACCGACCCGCTTTTACCTCCTGGCCGGTGCATTGGAAAGCAGTAGCCTGGTGGCCCAAACCCAGCAACTCGCGCAATCGTTGCGTTCCGTCGGTTTCGACAGTACCGATATAGCGGTACGGATCAGGTCTGATGGCCAACACAGCGAATGGTTCTGGCGGCGTGAGTTCCCTGAAGCCTACCGATGGCTACTCCGCCGGCTTCCGACCTCTGTCGCCACGATCCCAAAGCCTGACCTCAGATGGTACCCCAACCCAACGGCGAGACACACGCGACTTTTGGGATTGGAGGAATTTGAGGAAACTGAATTGCGTATTGTCGATGCTTGTGGTCGACTTCGATTCACCGGTGTAATCACCACAGAAACTGAGCTGGAAACATCAAGTTGGTCCCCGGGAGTCTATACAACTTACGTGGTTCAGCAGCCATACATACGGCCATTTCGATTGATGGTTCATTAGTCCCCCGATTTCTTTGGATTAGACTGATGCAATCAGGAGGCCTGCAGTGCAGTCAAAAACACAGACAAAAATTATAGCACAAAGGGCAAAACAACGAAGCTCAGTCCATTCCTCTGCGAAACCTGAAATTCGCTAAGGGTGGGGGTAAGCCTCCTCTGGTAAATTCCTGGCCATTCTGGCTATTTTTTGAGCCCGGTTTTTCAAATAACGACTGGGATTTTCGGGAGATCGTTCGCGAGGATTCGGAAAAGCTGCCACAATCAAAGCCGCTTGTCGCGCCGAAAGATCCTCAGCACTTTTATCAAAATAGGCCCTTGAGGCGGCTTCTGCTCCATAAATGCCCGGACCCATTTCAATAACGTTCAGGTAAACCTCAATGATGCGCCGTTTCCCCCAGATGCCTTCAATCAGTAAAGTAAATCCTGCCTCCAATCCTTTTCTGATCCAGGTTCTGGAAGGCCATAGAAACACATTTTTCGCTGTTTGCTGACTAATCGTACTGGCTCCTCTGGTGCGACCGGCTCTGTTTTTGCGGTTGTAGTCCATCGCCTTTTTCATGGCTTCAAAGTCGAAGCCGTAATGCTCCATGAATCGCTGGTCTTCCGCCGCAATGGCGGAGCGGATCAGGTGGGGTGAAATTTTCTCTAACGGAACCCAGTCGTTGTATAGCCTGTGCTCTTGTCCGTGCTGTTTTCCTTCCGCGAGTCGAAGAAGCATCAGCGGTGTCGCCGGAACAGGTACCCATCGAAAAAGAACCAAGCTAAACAGCATGAATGCTGTGAGCCAAAGAAAAAATTTAAAAATTCGCCGCGCAAATCGGGCCAAGGTCGACATAAAGCGTTTAAACGTCAATATGGACACAAAAATAAGATTAATTTGATCAATTGATCACTTGAACATTTTCTCTAGGCTGGTTGTTATTCAATAGATGTACATTCGACAGCTACTGAGTCTCTTGCTGTGCGCCGTGGCGTGCAGTGGGTCTCCAGACTCATCCCACCCCTCATTTATGCCAACTTCATTTTACACCCTTAAAGCTGAATCGCTTGACGGACAGACCATTAACTTTTCATCATTTAAGGGCAAAAAAGTATTGTTGGTAAACACAGCTTCTCAGTGCGGTTTCACGCCTCAATATGAAGCCCTTCAGGCCTTACATAAACGTTTTGGTGATCGTTTAATTATCGTGGGTTTGCCCACGAACGATTTCGGTGGACAGGAGCCCCTGGATAATGCAGCCATCGGCTCTTTTTGCTCGCGCAACTATGGGGTTGATTTCCTGATGCTCCAAAAATGTTCGTCGCGTGGCCCGAACCAACACCCAGTATTTGCTTGGTTGACCCAGCAGCGGTTGAACGGCAGAAGTTCGAGCCGCGTTTGGTGGAATTTTCAGAAATATTTGGTTGATGAAAATGGCCAACTGATCGATTTCTATTTCCCGTTCACCAAACCTGATAGCCGCCGCATCTTACGCCACATCGAGAAATAGCGTCCAAATGGAATTAGCGCATCAGCCCGTGCAGCTTACACCCTATCGCTACAGAGGGGTGCTCATTGCCACTGCAGTATTGTTCTTGTGGACATTCTCGCTGGTTTTGGGGTTGTATTTCCCTTTAAATTTATTTAACCCCCTGACATACCTCCACATACTGATCCAAACGCATCTGTTTACAGGTCTGTTCATCACCGCCCATGATGCCATGCATGGAACAGTGGCCCCACACCGACCAAAATTGAACCGATTTTTTGGTCGCATGAGCCTGTTGTTGTTTGCCTGCAACAGCTGGTCGCGCCTACTTCCCGCACACCACGCACACCACCGCCAGCCCGCATCTGAAAATGACCCCGATTTTGGTCCACCTTCATTTTTACGCTGGTTTTTTCGCTTCATCAACTATTATGTTCGCTGGTATCAGATTTTGGTCATGGCCATCTTGTTCAACTTGGCCTCGTTATGGATTCCCAAACCCAACATGCTGGTGTTTTATATTATTCCGTCCATTTTGAGTCTTTTGCAACTATTTTACTTTGGAACTTACCTGCCGCACCGTGGAGAACATGACCCAGACAACATTCACCGCGCACGTTCACAGCATAAAAATCATTTTTTGGCCTTCATGACCTGCTACTTTTTCGGCTACCACCAGGAACACCACACACAGCCCGCTGTGCCGTGGTGGCGCCTGCCATACGTGCGCTAACATCCAAGGAATTGGTCAATATTGGTGTGTCATTCTACGCTAACAATCAATAAAAATATAACAAATGATAAAATGTTACATTAAGAGTTGCTTGACTTTGCTTTTCATGGCATCATTTGGCATGGGGGTGGTGCGGGCACAAACAGGGGAGATTCGTGGTCAGATCAAAAATTCGGCCACCAACGAATCCATTCCCTTTGCGAATATTTTAATACAAGGAACCTCCAACGGCACCACCAGTGATGATCGGGGTAATTATCGTTTATCGGCATTAAAACCGGGGTATTATAATCTTCAAATCAGTTATTTGGGGTTCAAAACCCGAACCGTGATCGACATCCAGGTGCTTGGATCACGTCCGGCGATTGTGAATGTGGCGTTGGAGGAAGACGTTCGCAAGCTCGAAGCAGTGGAAATTAAAGCATCACCTTACACGCGACTTGAAGAGAGTCCAGTCTCTGTCAATACATTGGGTGTGTCGGAGATACAACGGAATCCAGGTGGAAACCGCGACATCAGTAAGGCCGTGCAATCACTTCCAGGGGTGTCGAGCGGCGTGAGCTTTCGAAACGACATCATCATCCGTGGTGGCGCACCCAACGAAAATCGATTTTACCTCGACGGGGTAGAGGTGCCTGTGATCAACCACTTTGCCACTCAAGGAAGCTCAGGAGGCCCGGTCGGAATTATCAACGTCGATATGATCCGCGAGGTCGACTTTTTTTCAGGAGCCTTTCCAGCCAATCGTGGCAATACCCTTAGTTCAGTGTTTGAATTCAAGCAGAAAGACCCGCGCACCGATCAGAAGAGCTTTAGGGCCATCGTGGGCGCCAGCGATATGGGCCTGATTGCCGAGGGGCCGATCAGCGAAAAGACCTCCTATGTGCTTTCGGCCAGACGCTCCTACCTGCAATTCCTCTTTGCTGCGATTGGCCTGCCCTTTCTGCCTACGTTCAATGGGTTTCAAGCCAAAATCAAGCATAAAATCGATAACCGCAATGAAATCAGCTTCGTCGGACTCGGGAGCATCGACCAGTTTAGCCTGAACACTGGCCTCAATCTGAGTTTAGACCCGGCACAGAATCCGGATGTAGATACGGCATTGGTTGAACAACAACGTTTTATCCTCGGGTATCTGCCTGTGACCACCCAATGGCATTATACCAATGGCTTGGTTTACAAGCGATATGGTCAGAAGGGGTATAAAACTTTCGTTTTGAGCCGAAATATGCTCAATAATGTGAGTTTTAAGCATCCGGGAAATGATGTAAGTCGGGCACGCATCCAAGATTACCTGAGTCAGGAGAGCGAAAATCACTTTCGTTATGAACACCTTCTGCGTTCAGGTTTGTGGAAGTTGAACTACGGGATCAACCTCGACAGGGCGCGCTACACGGTACGTAATGTCTCTCGCGAATTGCAGCGCGATTCGCTGGTGGTTCGCTCCTTCGGCAGTAAAATTTCGCTGACACGGTATGGGGTATTTGCTCAGGTTTCAAGAACACTGGCAGATGAACGGATTCAGTTAAGTGGTGGATTAAGAATGGATGGGAATACATATTCTACTGAAATGAAGAACCCACTCGACCAACTTTCTCCCCGCTTAGCCCTTTCGTATCGCATGGGCAGCAGCCTCAGTTTCAACGCGCATTGGGGGCGCTATTTCCAATTACCACCCTACACAGTGATGGGATACCGCGACGGAAATGGCGGTTTAGTGAACAGCGTCAATGGTCTGCAGTATATTGCTGCCAACCATTCAGTGGCGGGCCTGGAGTATTTGGGACGAAATAATTTTCGTTCTACGGTAGAGGGTTTCTACAAGCGCTACAGCCAATATCCTTTTCTGACTGATCAGCAAATTAGCCTGGCCAACTTGGGGGGTGACTTCGGCGTGATTGGGAATGCCCCAGCATTGAGTATGGGGAGGGGTCGTAGTTATGGCATCGAATACCTGGCGCAACAAAAGCTCTACAAAGGAACCTACGGAATTTTGGCCTATACGTGGGTGAGGTCAGAATTTGAGGATGCTGCAGGCAGGTTCATCCCTTCGTCGTGGGACAACCGACATATTCTCACACTCACCGCAGGTAAAATCTTCGCCAACAATTGGGAGCTGGGTATTCGATATCGCTATGTAGGCGGTGCTCCTACCACCCCATATGCAGAATATTCCTTAGATACGGCCGTTTGGAATGCCTTTGGTCGCGCCGTATTCGATTTTAGTCGACTAAATACCGAACGCGCCGGGGCCACACAGCAGCTCGACATTCGGATTGATAAGAAATGGAATTACACGAACTGGGCCCTCAATCTATATATAGACATCCAAAATCTATTGAACCAACAGACTCGATTTCCTGATGTTTGGGTAGCGCAAACCGATCCGGAAGGGCGGCCCATATTAGATCCGGAAAATCCTGGCCGCTACCAGAAATCACTCATTCCGAATACAGTAGGTACCCGATTGCCCACCATTGGAATCATTGTGGATTTTTAGCTGAAATCAGAGAGCAGTTTTACGGCTGATTGCGCAGTTTGTCGATTTCCAGAGCCAAGTGTTCAGCTTCTGCTCTTTTTTGATCGGAAGCCTTACGATCAGTGGTGGATAACCGGAATGCTTCCTCGAGTAGTTTACGGTAACGATCCTCCATCACTTCGAGCGGAGATTTTCTTTTGAAAAAATGAAACATGCTTCTATAACGTCTACTTCTCCATTAAGTTTTTTTGCTTCTGTTTGCTTGAGGCGTGTTTTAAGCCAATGAGGTCAGAGAACAGCCTGTACAGGGCAGAGAGTGCAGGTTGTTCTGAAACTTCAGTTTGTTGCCGATCCACGGTTTCGCGATCACCCCGTGATGCCGGTCCGGTTTGGCGATCATGAAGGTTTGAAGCCTCCATAAAGTCGATCCAAACCTGTTGCAATATGGGACCCAATAAGCGCGGATCACCACCTTTTGACTTGAGCCATTCACTGGTTTCTGCCAAAAGAAAAAGGGAGAAGTTGGCTGAGCCTACCGCCGCAACATGGTAGGCCTGTCTCAATGTGGCATTCGTTTGAATCACCACATGTGAAATGCTGCGGGCGAGTTCAACAATTTGGTTGGTTGCCTCCGGATCTGATCCTTCTACAAACAATGGCGTCGCCTGCCATTCAACACCTCGTTCACGCCTGAGCGTGGCCAATGGCCAAATGATGCCACATCGCTTATGGGGCGAAAGTTGATTTAAATGACCCGAACCAGAAGCGTGCAAGATGATTTGATCGGGGCGAACAGCAATGCGTTCTGCGCATTCAGATATTGCCGCATCACTCACGGCCAAAAGTACGAAATCCGCTTCCGGCCATCGTTCCGGATCATCGCCTAGTGGCGCGGTAAATAGCCGGGTGGCAAGCGAGTGTGCCGAAGTAGG
>CAIVQI010000380.1 GCA_903908015.1 uncultured Bacteroidota bacterium | reverse complement strand
GGCGATTCAAAATCATTTTGGGATTATTAAACATCCTGATTATCACATCAGCCACCGCGCTTGGTCAGGTAAAAGTCAAGGGCAAAACAGACACGGCCGATGGTCAAGTAGAAGTAGAGAGCAAAGCAGACACCGGATCCGGTCAGATTGATGCCAGATACGCCAAACTGGCAACCGGCAAAGGCACGAATCTGAGGTCTTTGTCGGTAACGGGCAACGAGGATTGGTGGTTTGGTGGTAGTAAGGGGTGGTTGTGCCATACCGCAGACGCTGGAAAATCATGGATCACAGCACAACCAGCAGGCGATTCGGTGGACTTCAGGAGTGTTTACGCCTTTAATGGTCGTGAGGCAGTCGCTGCAACTGCAGGCAAAAATCCCGCTATTTGGCGCACACAAGACGGCGGCAAACAATGGTCGCTCGTTTATCAACCCACGAATTCACGAGCATTTTTCAATGGCATCGACTTTTGGGACGACAGCAGCGGGGTGTTGTTTGGCGATCCCGAAGACCATGGGCGACCAATACTGCTCTTCACCCATGATGCGGGCCGCAGCTGGAACGAGCCGGCAGATACCACAAGGCCTTTATTTGCACCAGGTGAAGCAGGGTTTGCCGCCAGTGGAACGAGTATAATTTGCGTTGGTGATAGTACGATGGCCATCATAAGCGGTGGACAAGCATGTCGGTTATGGTATAGTCGAAATCGTGGACGGAATTGGTCACATATTCGTACAGATATTCCCAACCCCGCACTTGGCGGTATTCACTTGCACTATCCGGACACGCTAACGGGCGAACAATCTTACCTATTGCACGGCACGTCCAGTCGCGGCGGCTTTTCTATAGCCATCACACCCGATAGTCAGTGGGTGGTGGTCGGGGGCGACTATCAGGATACCCAAATCCGAAATGGTGCGGTAGCTGCCAATCGATATGGCGCGTGGTGGAATCCCCGTACCCCTACCAGGGGTTACAGGGAGTGCATATTGCCGATCGACACCTTTTGTTGGTTGGCGGTAGGCCCAACAGGCTGCGACATCACTTATAATGGTGGGCTCGACTGGCAGGCATACCACGACGAGCCAGGAATGCATGTTGCGCGTATGTTGCCAGACCGACGCGTAATTATGGCCGGCAAGGACGGCATGATCATGTTGTGTTCAACAGAAACCAGATCATTCACCGTAATGGATGGATTCAAAGCTCCGGCCAGTCAGGAGAAACTAAAAAGTGTATCGCATCAAATTGAAAAGGCATTGCACGGGGATGTAAAGCCATTAAATCGTCTGCTCCAAAGGTGGGTAAACCTTTATGGTCATGGTGAACGCAGCGAAAGGGGATACACCACATTCCACGGATCATACCGGAGAATGGTTGAACGAATCAAACAGATTAAGGGCGTGCAAAAAGTATGGGTAGACAGTTGCGGTGCTCGAATACTTCCGTACCCAGCACGTGGCGCAATTTATATGATCATAGGGTACGGCAGTTCCACTCATGGGGACGGGCCAAAGATGGAATTGGGTCTGTTTTTTAATGAAGGAGGAATTAGAAGGCCTTATTGGATGCGCTATCTGGTTGGAAAAGCATGGGGCGACATCGATCGACTAACGCGACCTGAGGTCCGCATCATCCGCGACATGGAACGATGGTCGCACCTTCTCTGTGCATGGGAACGCAGACCACCATGGCATCCTTTGTATCGCGACAATTGAAAAAGAAGGATAAAATAAATTGAAAACGAAACGCTAATCTACTTGATCCTAGATATTTTCAAAAAATTGGCCCGACTATCGCTACCCACAGGCATCGCACCAGTATTGACCACCACATCACCTTTGCGAACCAATTTATGTTCTTTGAGAAAGGTGAGTACTTCGTCGATGGTTTGGTTGGTATCTGATTGTTTGTCATAAAAAAATGCGCGAACTCCCCACAGTAAGCTGATTCGGGTTAATAAGCGGGGGTCGGGCGTAAAGATGAATACCGAACAATGCGGGCGGTAACTGGCTACCTGATACGCCGTATAACCCGAGCGCGTGAGGCCAACGATGCCCTGAGCGTGAACATATTTGGCCGCGCGCCCCGCCATATAACAGAGGGAGTCCGAAAGGGAAAGTTCTCCCTCGGTCGATTCAGCCCGTTCTCGGTAATAGATTCCCTCCGCCCCTTGCTCCACCGTTTCAATGATCCGACACATATATTCAATCACCTGAACTGGATGCTGTCCGACAGAAGTTTCACCACTGAGCATGAGGGCATCAGCCCCATCAAGCACTGCGTTCGCGACATCATTGGCCTCAGCGCGCGTTGGCATGAACTGGGTAATCATGCTCTCCATCATCTGTGTGGCGATAATTACGGGCTTACACTGGTGAAGGCATTTCTTCACAATCAACTTTTGAATAAGGGGGAGTTTCTCAAGCGGATACTCTACGCCTAAGTCACCCCGCGCCACCATAACCCCGTCAGATTCCGCTATAATGGCATCTATTTCATCCACAGCAGCGGGCTTTTCAATTTTGGATATGATGTGGGTGTCCTTCCCGCGTGCATGAATGCGCTTGCGCAATTCACGGACATCGTTCGGACTGCGCACGAAGGATAAGGCCACCCAATCCAGATCATGGTCGAGAATAAACTCGAGATCGCGCAGGTCCTTTTCGGTGAGCGAGGGAAGAGACACTTTTGTATTCGGCAGATTTACCCCCTTTTTCGATGTAAGCAAACCACCATGTACGGTCACCAGCGTTACCTCATCGAGTCGGTTGCTGTTCAATACTTCTAGTTTGATTTTACCATCATCGAGCAAAACGAGGTCACCTTCTTCCACATCTAAAGGAAACTCTTTATAGTTCAGGTAGATACGTTGGGCATTGCCCATACAGGGGGCAGTCGTAAACAAAATTTTGTCGCCCTTGCGCAAGGTGATGCCATTGTTTTGTATTTCGCCGATCCGGATTTTGGGCCCCTGCAGATCGCCCAAAAGGGCGGCGTGGGTGCCCAGTTGTTTGTTGAGGTCACGCACATCGCGAATCACCTGCTCGAGCGTTTCATATACGGCATGGGAAAAATTTAACCGGAAAACATTGACGCCGGCTTTAATCAGTCGACTTAAAACCACCTTGTCAGAACAGGCAGGGCCAACAGTGGCCACAATTTTGGTACGGCGGTGATATAGAGATTTGCTGGGCATAGTTTAAGTCAAAAGAAGATGGGGATGTGGCGCGACCATCGTTTGTCATCGGCCGCTAAAGCCATGGCAAACTCAAAATATTGATGCTGGCGCAATATTGTGGACAACATACCGGCCTCGGGAAGCGGAGCCTCGTCTGAATAAAACAGAAGATAGTCGCAAGCGTCACGCAGGGCCGGCGAAACAGATCCAAGTGGGGATGTGTTTCTCAACAAATAAGCCAAGGGCAACTTTTGATCGGATGTCCAACTGTAGCATGTAAAAGGAACGGCTTCGGCGGCACCCGCTGAAACCCAATCGGGAATGCGCATGAATTGTGTGGAAAAATGTTCATTGAGAAACCATGCCACTTGCCAGGGGCGACGCGTGGTCCGCAGTCCCAACAAATTCTGCTTGGTGCCTAAGTCAAATGAAAGGGTTCTTCTCGCCACAACGACCACTAAAAGGCCACAAAACTAATGCATATCATTGAAAATTCCCCCGACACCACATATTTGATAATATGCCGTAGTATCCTTACCTTTGTGCCGTTTATTCATTAAACCCAACAGAAATGTCTGATATAGCATCGAAAGTGCGGTCCATCATTGTAGAAAAGCTTGGTGTGGACGAAAATGAGGTGACCCTCGAGGCCAGCTTTACCAATGATCTGGGCGCAGATTCACTCGACACGGTTGAGCTGATTATGGAGTTTGAAAAGGAATTTAATATTTCTATTCCAGACGACCAGGCAGAAAGCATCACCACCGTAGGTCAAGCGATCTCCTACCTAGAGACGAATGTGAAATAAAGGCTGCACAATATGCAGATGCGTCGTGTAGTGGTTACGGGTCTCGGAGCGCTCACGCCCATAGGAAATACGGTTTCGGAATATTGGAATGGCTTGGCAACCGGTAAAAGTGGTGCCGCGCCGATTACTCGCTTTGATGCTACCAAATTCCGCACCCGCTTTGCCGCTGAGCTGAAGGGATACGATCCAGAGCTGCATTTTGAGCGCAAAGAGGCCCGAAAAATGGACCCTTTCGCGCAATATGCGATGGTGGTCTGTGAAGAGGCGTTGAAAGATTCGGGACTGCTGGATGTTCCATTCGACACCAATAGAGCAGGTGTGGTTTGGGGCTCAGGAATCGGTGGCATTTTCACCTTCTTTGAAGAGGTTAAGTCGTTTATTGAGGGCGACGGAACCCCGCGCTTCAACCCGTTTTTTATCCCCAAAATGATTGGGGATATCGCACCTGGCTATATCAGTATACGATATGGTTTGCGGGGCCCGAATTACACAACCGTTTCGGCATGCGCCAGTGCCAACAACGCCATCATCGACTCGATGAATCTTATTCGGATGGGAAGGGCTGATGTGATGGTGACAGGTGGCTCTGAAGCTGCGGTGAATCAAGCGGGGGTGGGCGGATTTAATGCCATGAAGGCCTTAAGTGAACGTAATGACAGTCCCGCTACCGCTTCCCGACCCTTCGACCTCGACCGCGATGGTTTCGTTCTAGGCGAGGGCGGCGCAGCCCTTATATTGGAATCACTCGAGCATGCCTTGCAAAGAGGGGCCCGTATTTACGCTGAGTTGGCTGGTGGTGGGTTATCGGCAGATGCCAACCACATCACAGCGCCTCATCCTGAGGGACTCGGTGCAACATTGGTGATGCAAGCGGCACTGGCCGATGCTGGCATGTCGACGGCCGATATCGACTACATCAATGTTCACGGCACCTCTACCCCACTCGGAGACGTGAGTGAGGTGAAAGCCATTCAAGCGGTTTTTGGGGAGGACGCTTACCGGCTGAGCATCAGCTCAACCAAATCGATGACGGGGCATCTACTGGGTGCTGCTGGAGCGGTAGAAGCGGTAGCGGCCATTTTGGCGATTCAAAACGGAATCGTTCCGCCCACAATCAACCACTTCACTGATGATCCGGAATTGGATCCCCGCCTCGACCTCACGTTTAACCAAGCGCGTGAGCGCCCCATTAGGGCCGCTTTAAGTAATACATTTGGATTTGGCGGTCACAATACCTCTGTGGTGTTTTGCCGCTACGAGGGATGAGCCTGTTCGTGTTGTGAAAAAGCTTATCGAACGCGTCCGCAAACGATTGTTGCGTGCCTCGAATCCTTTAGTTGTTCGGATTTATGAATTGACAGGCCTGTATCCGAAGTCGATTCACCTCTATGAGCTTGCATTCACCCATTCGAGTGCGCGTGTAGGGCTGGAGGACGGATTACACAAGAGTAACGAACGCCTGGAATACCTGGGCGACGCTGTATTGGATTTGGTGGTTGCCGATGTACTTTTTCGCCGATTTCCTTTTCGCGATGAGGGTTTTCTCACCAATATGCGGTCGAAAGTGGTCAACACCCAATTCCTCGACACTTTATCGCGTGAACTTGGACTCGATAAAATGCTGCAACACACCGCAGGCAATCGCCGCAACGAAACGAGTAAAAACATGAACGCGGATGTGTTCGAGGCGTTTTTGGGCGCGGTGTACCTCGACCAAGGCTATCCCAAAACCTATCGTTTTATTTGTGATCGAATCCTCCAACCGTTTGTAGACCTGGAGGAGCTCACCATCACCGACCACAATTACAAAAGTCGCTTGGTGGAATGGTCGCAGAGAAACGGCAAGAAAATCAGTTTTGAGGTTGAGGCCCGTCCTGAACGGGGTCGGCAAGGAAAAATAACGGTCAGGATTCTCCTAGACGGACAAACAGTAGCCAAAGCGACGGACAGCAGTCGGAAATTGGCGGAGCAAAACGCCGCGGCCTACTACCTGGAGCACAAATTGGGTCAAGACGCAGTGTAGCGATCAACCGTACAGCATAAATCAGGCCCTGTGTTCCGGAACTACGGCGATGCACTTCAATTCGATGGCAATCGCAGTGGGTAGCGCGGTTACTTCAACCGTGGTTCTACATGGTTTTGGATCAAGGTGCGCCATATATTCAGCGTAGATTTGGTTAAAAGTGTGAAAATCGCGCTGCATATGGGTCAAATACACTGTTACATCCACCACATCTTGCCAATCGGCCCCACTTGCTTGCAGAACGGCCGCCACATTGGCCATCACCTGATGCACCTGAGCGGCGAAATCAAATGCCAAGAAATTTCCGTTTTTGTCGAGGCTGAGCCCAGGGACGTGGGGATCAGAGGCGTCCGTACCTGCTGCACGTGGACCAATGCCAGATAAAAACAGGAGGTGACCAACGCGACGGGCATGGGGATAACTGCCCACCGGATTGGGGGCTTGTTGGGTAGAAATACTATGCATGCTACAAAAGTACAGCAGTGTTTGATTTGATGCGCACCTCGGGGTAGTGACCGTCCTGAATGATTTTATAGGCCTTTTGAGCAGCAGGAAGGGGAAGTTGACCGATGCGAACACCCCATTGCACGATCCACACCCGCGCTATATCGAGCTTTGGGTCGTACGTGAATGATAATCGGGCCACACGATTGGGGTTGTAGAATTGCGGCAGGCAATCCGGGGTATGAAGGAGGGGCGATGAGAGGAGTACGGCAGCATTGCGGGCTCGCCGCGCGCTGCAGCGCCCAATCGACAATCGACGAATACCCAGTAAATAGGCCGCAGATGTGGCCAAAAATCGCAGAGAAAGGGCAGATGTTAACATATTCATTAGGCTGCAGGATGGAACAATGGAAGGGGATGGCGGCGAAGCCTGGTCGAATAGCCGTGGACATCGGAGGTCAATTCGATATCAGCGGCGGAAGTCAACAGCCCAGCAGTCGGGGTGTTTGAATGACCATTCACAGGGGACTGAGCCCGGGGGATGGGCGACATCCCTTGCGGAATCTGAAGCGGCTGGTCGAACGGAACCAGCTCGATTTCGTCTGCAAAATGCAGCATGGAAATGCGGGGTGATAGGAAACGTGCCATAGGTAGTTTGTTTTATAGGTACAAACATGGCCCCCCAGCGTGACATCTTTTGTCACAAAAAAATGTAATCAGATAGCGGCTTATATCAGACTACTCGCTCTCTTATCAGACTATTCGCTCTCTTGCGCAAGTAGTTCATAAAATCAGGTGGACCAACAACATCAATATCATCGGCTAGTCCGAGTACAAACCGCCCAATGCCGCGGTAATCGGCCACGCGGAGACGAAGTTCTTGGATGCGTCCGCTTGGGCTGGGGGTGGATAAAGGCGAGAGCAGCAAAGCGGCAGCCGGGTGCTCTTCGCGCAAAAGATTGCTGCTCAACTGTCCAAGTTGGAGGTGTATCTCGTGGTGAATGTCGCCCATCGGCAAACCAAATGCATCGGTTTTGGGGGCCTCGTGTAGGTGAGAAAACTGCCATGGCATGCGCTCCAGGCGTACCTGTCCGATGCGAACGATCTTGTAGTTTTTGTTGCGGCGCGATGCCGGTTCAAAAGCATACAAAGTATCGAGCGAGGTGCTGAAGCCATAGGGCTCCACCAGGCGATTGCTGATGCTGTGCGAACTCGGTGCGTTGTAGTCGACCAACACCACCTGTATTCGCTCGCGAATGGCCTGTGATAAGGCCCGGTAATGGAGGCCGGCCTGCTGGGTCAGGTAATGTCCGAGGGTGTGTGAACTGCCGCTGAAACTGCGCACCTTATCCAATAAATCGGAGCGCACCGGCCCCTCAGGGAGTCCCAACAGCGCCTCCTCCAATAAATGGGCCTCATCGACATCAAAGCCGATTTTTTCGGCTGTTTCTCCTGGATTGCTCACGCGCAACCGATGGGTAATGGGATGGCTCAGCACCTCAAAGCCACACTGACCATAGATGATGAGGTCGCGATACACGGTGCGGCGACTCACGCCAAGTTTTTCGGCCAACTCATCGACCGTGTAACCCCGCCTACTGCCCGCCAGTAGGTTGAGGGTGCGAAACAGACGAAGGAGTTTTCCGGGGTCTTTCATGCGCCATCTTCCGCCAAATTACGCCGTCCCCAATCGGCTTTTTCCTCCTCGCTCCAGAGCTCGGGGAAGAAAATACGCAGTTGTAAGCGGGGGGGTAAATATTGCTGCCAATTGGTGCCCCCAGTCGCGGCAATGGTATCTGGATCACCCTGCAGGTAGCGTACGGCAGAACGATAATGGGCGAGGGGCCACCAAACATTCACGTGTCGGTCGAACCGACGAAGGGCATCCCGCAAAGCGGAAATATCCTCGTTCGCAGGAGCGGGGTGATTGAAGGATTCCACCGAGGCATGAGCCTCAGCGAGCAACCGCCGATAAACCGCATAAAGGTTGTTGTTCTGTTTCTTCTGGGCCAACAACAACAATTCATCCCGATAACGCGCTTCAAATTGGCGCAGGGTGAGGGTGGCCTTGCCTGATTTCAGTTCTGTAGCGCCTTGCTTCCAGTAAATGTGCTCAAAGAGCTGCTCGGTCGGCTCATCACCTTTGACATGAGCGCGGACCCGGTGGTCCACAAGGTTGAACAGATCGGTGGCATTCAACTCGATTCGGCGATATTGGACCGATTGAAATCCACTCGCGGGGAGCAAAGCCATGCGAAACTTCAAGAATTGCTGGGGTTCCATGCCATCCACCATGATGGTAAATGAGTGCCTCAGCGCCTCAAAATAGCGGTTCATGCGTTCAACACGGGCGATCACCCAACGGCAATCGGGTTGGTTGGCGGCCGATATTTGATCCATTTCATGCAAAACCAAGCGGAAATACAGTTCCGTGATTTGGTGGTACATGATGAAAATCTGTTCATCGGGGAATGCGGTTCGGGGTTTCTGAAGGTTCAGCAGCACATCCAGATGAATATAATCCCAATAAGGCAGGTACTCTGAATACAACAATCCTTCGAGATATGCGTCCAGGTTTTGTCCGGCCGC
>CAIVQI010000379.1 GCA_903908015.1 uncultured Bacteroidota bacterium | reverse complement strand
CGCAGTAATTCTTTTATGTACCAAAGTATCAGAAATAGAGCCATTTTCGCAGGTCAACCTGGAAATGACCCGCAAAACGTTTCCGTCGACTGCTGCCTGAGGATCGCCGAAAGCAATTGATGCCACTGCTGAGGCGGTGTAATCTCCCACACCCGGTAATTTCTTCCATTCTGTAGCTGTTTCCGGAAAGCATCCCTGTCGCTCTTCGACAATGATCTTCGCTGCCCTGTGCACATTCAAGGCCCGAGAATAATAGCCCAGTCCTTGCCATACGGCCAATACTTCCTGCTCACTGGCTACAGCCAATCGCTCAATACAGGGGAATCGTTCAATAAACTTCAAAAAGTAGCCCGTACCCTGATCAACCCTTGTTTGTTGGAGAATAATTTCTGATATCCAAATGTGATAAGGGTCCACCGACCCACGCCAAGGTAGACTGCGTTTTTTTTCATCATACCAGCTGAGTAGATCAGACGTCAGACTGGATTCAACTGTATCGCCCTGCTCTAGATTTTCTATTTTCACTGATTCACAGTTGCGTTTTGTCTGCTTTTCTTTTATCTTTGCATTCCTTTCAGCAAAATTAGACAATTATCGTCTTTGCTTTTAGAATATTGCACATGACCAAAGCCGATCTCATACAAAAAGTCGCCCAAGAAACAGGAATTGAACGTGTTGATGTTCATCAGGTATTTGAGGCTTGTATTGCGAACATCAAACAGGCCTTGTCAGCAGGTGAAACTCTGTATATCCGCGGATTTGGATCATTTCAAGCAAGAAAACGATCGGCGAAAGTGGGCTATAACTTCAAACACAAAAGTTCAATTCACTTGGAGGAGCGCGTGATGCCTCATTTTAAATCCTCCAAAATTTTTCAGGCAGAATTGAATGGTCTACCCATTCCGGGCGACGACGATTAGCAGATGAGTAATAAGCAAATTATTTGGATAGTCGTATTGCTCGCTGCAGCATTGAGCATCTATTTCCTGGGGAATAGAGTTGCCCCTATTACAACCGATCCCGCTCAACTGGATCAGGAATCCGCGTTACCCGAAACGCAGATCTGGAATGAGGCCAACCAATCACTCAACGAAGATGAGCGCAAAAAAGTGGCGGGGATGGAACAGGCCATCGACACCCTCACCAATCCCGAGCAACGGGCGATGATTTATGAAGGCCTGAGTGCTTTTTGGAACAAAAAAGGATTTCCTGCTGCCTCTGCCCTTTCCCGGCTATATGGCGCGCGGCAAACTGGCAATGGACGTGCCTTGCACGCCGCGGGCGCTATGTTGATGCATGCGGCTGAAATGTCGACCGACAGCAACACCCAAAAATTCTTGTTTGGGGAATCTTTAGATGCTCTTGAAAGGGCGTCCAAACTAGATTCCACCAATCTCGATATTCAGGCCGATTGGGCAAAAGCGGTAGTGCTCACCTCTGCCAATCCCATGGAAGGAATCATGCGCTTGCGCCAAATCACCCAAAGCGACCCCCGCCACCTCCGCGCAAACCATCACTTAGCCCGAATGGCCGTCACCAGTGGCCAACTACCCAAAGCAGTGGCCCGTTTCCGCCAAATCATCGAATGGTATCCTGCATACCCCGATGCCTATCTCGGTTTGGGTGAAGCCTACCACGAAATGGGCAATTCAGACAGTGCCCTTTATTTTTTAAAACAATACAAAGGACTCGTATCCGATCCTGACCTGCATCAGCAGGTGGATGAATACATCCGTCAATTTCATAAACATTAAATAAATCGTTATGCCTTGCGGTAAAAAAAGAAAGCGACACAAAATCGCCACCCACAAAAGAAAGAAGCGACTCAGAAAGAACCGCCACAAGAAGAAATAAGAAATGCCTGCCAAAAAACTGGCATCTTATTTTTCATCCATCGAAGGCACTTTTTGCCCTTCGTAACACCATAATACTGTGGCAAAATCCATGTACATTAGGTCTTCGGACAATGGCTTTGAAATGGCCACGACCGAAGACCGCCGACTTATTGAGCTAACCAGCCAGCAAAATGACCAACACTTTCAAGTGGGCGACATTTATCTGGGCCGGGTCAACAAAATTGCCCCTGCGCTGAATGCTTGTTTTGTAGATATAGGAGCAGAAAAAGACGCATTTCTTCACTTTCAGGACCTTGGGCTTGTTTTTAAAGAGTTTAATCAATACGTTCAGGAGCTGATTTCAGGCAAAAGAAAGTCTGCATCAATTGAGAACATTATCCTGAATCCTACGTCTGATAAAGACGGAAAAATAGACACCATACTCCAGAGGGGGCAGGTCATTTTAGCACAAGTGACTAAAGAACCCATTGGAACCAAAGGTCCCAGAATTTCTACAGACATCAGTTTGGCGGGGCGTTATTGTGTTTTGCTCCCCTTTTCTGAGTCCATTAATATATCGCGAAAAGTCACCCAACAAAACGAGCGCAAACGCTTGAAGGGGATCGCATCCGCCGCCCTGCGCAAAAACTACGGCGTTATTGTGCGTACGGCAGCGCAACAATGCAGTGCGGAGGAGCTGACCGCCGACATCAAGGAATTGATCGAAAAATGGCAAAAAACCATGCTCAGGCTCAAAGGAATGGAGCCAAAGGCAAGAGTGGTGCAAGAAATGGCGCGCACCACCAGCATACTTCGCGATGTTTTTAACGATACCTATCAGCATATATATGTGGATGATCCACGCAATTGGGAAGATGTCCGCGATTACATCAGCAGCATAGCACCGGAGAAAACTGATATTGTTAAGCTTCACAAAGGCAAAATCGGTTTGTTTGAACACCACGGAGTTGATAAACAAATCATGGCCGCTTTTGGCAAGCATGTAAACCTCAGCAGCAGTGCATATTTGATTATTGAACACACGGAGGCGTTGCACGTCATTGATGTGAACAGCGGCGCACGGGGGAAGCAGGATACAGCGCGCGATGAGCACATATTAAATATTAACTTGGAGGCAGCAGAGGAAGTCGCCCGTCAACTTCGCCTCAGGGATATGGGGGGAATTATTGTGGTCGATTTCATCGATATGACGCCACTGGCTCACCGAAAACAAGTATTCGATCGGCTCACTGAGTGCATGAAAACAGACCGGGCCCGACACACCATACTTCCAATCACCAAATTTGGCTTACTTCAGATTACCCGTCAAAGGGTCAGACAAGAAGTCAGCGTTACTGCACAAGAGGTCTGCAGTGCATGCATGGGTTCGGGCACCGTGCAACCGAGCATTTTGGCAGCAGACCAGCTCGAAAGCAGGCTGGATTTCTTGTTAACCGAAGAGAAATTGATGGTCAAATCCATTCACCTCAATCCATATTTAAAGGCTTACCTCACTTCGGGATTGTTAAATCACCCCCTCAAATGGTGGTGGAAATACAAAAAATGGATTCAGTTAAAGGAAGATGTAGGCTTCGGACTCAATCATTTTGAGTTTCGCGACGCCAAAGGCCAACTTCTCGGAAATTGATGCATTATATCTTCGTCTAACACACGAAGCCATTGGTTTAATGACGCTCGCTTCAGTGTACATATTTCCCAACCAAGGGCATCACCCGACCGCGCCCATAGGCCTTTTCTGTAACCCTGAGTACAGGTGGGCTTTGAAATCGTTTGAATTCGCACGCATCGACCATCCTGATGATTCTATTTACCCAATGAGCGTCGAATCCTAAGTCGATCAAATATTCAGGATCTTTTCCCTTTTCTACATATAATTCCAAGATCGCGTCGAGCATTGCATAAGGTGGCAAATCATCGCTATCGGTCTGGCCGGGTTTCAGTTCGGCACTTGGCGCCTTTTCGATAATATGATCGGGAATCAGGCCATGGCTCCTATTGATGTAGCGTGCTAAACGGTACACACGGGTTTTGAACAGATCACCCAAAACCGAAAGGGCACCAGACGTATCTCCATATAATGTACCATAACCCACCGACATCTCACTTTTATTGGACGTATTCAGGAGTACGGCACCCCACTCATTTGCGGCAGCCATCAGCATTGCACAACGTATTCTTGACTGCAAATTTTGCTCAGTGAGGTCACCCAACGGCCTGCCAAAGGCCTGTTCAAGCGACTCCTTATGGGCGCTAAAAGCATCATGTATCGGAATTTGAATACACTGCACACCCAAACGACCGGCCAATTCAAGACTATCTTCGACCGAATGTGCTGATGAATATGGGGATGGCAACAAAATGGCAGTAACCCGATCACTCCCCAGGGCTTCTGTAGCCAGAACCGTCACCAAGGCAGAATCAATTCCACCCGACAATCCAACCACTGCCTTGGTTAAATGCTGTTTCGAAAAAAAATCTCTAATTCCCAATACAAGAGCACTTCTTAGCTGCCCGAGCTCATGCTCCGAGTCGCCCGCATCCTGAGCCTGAAACCGAGTGTCCCTACACTGAACCTGATCAGACGAACCTATGTCTGAAAACGAACCCCCCGTCACGTCCGCAGCTGCATCTTCCTCCTCCCGCGACAGCCAGCCAACACCGGCCAGCCAGGTTCCCGATGACCAAGTCAGTTCAGCCTCATTTGCTTCAAAGCATGGAAGTGAGGCTATTTTATTTCCATTCAGGTCGTAGCACGCACTTCCACCATCGAAAATAAGCTCTGCCTGTGCGCCACAGGTATTGACATACAAAAGTGGTTTGTTCAGCCTACGACTCACCGCAGATAATACCGTATGGCGCAGCGACTCCTTGCCCATTTGAAATGGGGATGCAGAAATATTCAGAATCCAGTCGGCTTGTGCATAAAGACCATCATCCAGTGGGTCCCTTTGGTATAGATGATTCAACGATTCATACCATATGTCCTCGCAAATACTAACGGCAATACGCACCCCACCAAGGCTGCAAAGTTGGTTGAAGTTGGGCGGAGCAGGAGCAAAATACCTGCCTTCATCGAACACATCATAATCTGGCAGTAGCGTCTTGGCCCAGTATTGTTGCACTTGACCATCTGCGGTTCGACAAGCGCCATTCAGCAGTGATTTGCCAAAAGACTCTGGATTTTTTAGCGGCATTCCAAAAATAATGTCAATTCCACTTGTTTGCTGGGCAATATGGGATGCCCACTGCAAACAGTTTGTAACCAAATTCTCAGACTCAAGCAAATCAAGAGGAGGATAGCCACACAACGCCAATTCTGGGAATACTACCAAATCAAAGCCCCGATCGCGACAAGCCGTAGACTGGGCAATTATGCGCTGCGCGTTGGACTCCACATGCCCAATGAGCGGGTTAAACTGAATGACAGATATGCGCATTAACGACCCAACGTGTAGGCCGCTGAAATGAAGAATGCGCTCTGTCTCGCAGAAACGGCATTGCCTCTGACGACATCACTGAGACCAGTATCCAGATTGGCGGCTAACCGCACCTTATTGCCTGCTCCCAATTCAACATCAGTGCCCAGCATGAGATGCAAACCCGCTCTAAATCGACTAATTCGGTCTTCCTGTGTTCCGTTGGTCACATAATCGCGTACCTTCATGATGTCGAAATACTCATCAGGATCAAAAACCGCCGGCAAATTATCTACACGCGCCCGACGACTCATTAAAACGTCGATGTGCACACCAACCCCTGCGACAATAACAGGCAATTCGGGATCCTGACTCTCTAATATGAGACCACAAGGCACCCTGAAGGCGGTAGTTTGGTAACGATACGCCACATCTGACGCGCTCACTTGTCCGCCGTCCCGCTTCAGGAACGTACCCGAATCGATGCTGGCAGCAAAGGCCGACCGAACCACCGATAGCCCGGAAGAAACGAACAAATTTCCTTGTATAGGCATTTGAGCCCGGAGACCAAAACCCCAGCCCGCTCCCAATCCATCGCGATTGATGTTTCTCGTTTGGGGAGCCATCCGCGTCAGATTTCCTTCTACCTGAAACTGCCATTGCACATCAGACAACTGGCTTTGGGCCCGAACCCCGTGCATATTGATCAGTCCAAACAAGAGCGCAAAAGCGAACACCAAAACGCGATTCGAATGTATGAGTACCATTTTCGATAAATACTTGTAAAACACCCCACAAATATCGTGATTTGCAACGCTGTATGTCGCCACCTGGTATGCCCTGTATAAAGTTTTGGCACCCGATTTTAAGGGTCATCTTGTTTGCATCCTCGTTTTGGTTTTCGGGTTGTAAAACGGAAAATGCAACAGAAACTGCATCGCACCTTAAACCCACAATCGTTCGTTTCGAACAAAAATTAGCGCAAGCAGCGGAAAAAGGGGCAAATCAGGTGGCTGAATTGCGTCATCACCACGCCATTATCTACAGAATATTGGTTGAAGAAATGCTTGGGATGGGACCTGCTGACAGCAACATCACTTCCGAATATCTAAATCAGTTTCAACGTGATCGTTATACAGACAGCCTCACAAGTGATGTTTTAAAGGCCTTCCCAAAGGATCGAGACCCCCTACTCTACCAGACCCTACCCAACGCGATAGCCCAATTCAAATTGACATTTGAAAGCCAAACACCAAAGCAAATCACCACATTTATCAGCGGATTCCGATACCAGGCAGCCATAGACGATAGTGGTGATTTACTCATCGGGCTTGACACATACCTCGGGCAGAAATACCGCTACTACGCTACCGCACCATATATTTATGAATACCAAACCCGGAGGATGTCGCGCGATTATCTCATCGCTGACGCCCTTCGAATATTGTTGCAAGACCAGATCATACCGACGAAATCGACCGCCTCTTTATTAGAGGAAATGATCGCTTCAGGAAAAATACACCACGCCATTAAAACGCTGCAACCTGAAATTCCCGACTCCGCCTTATTTCGCTATACCGGCCATCAAGCCCACTGGGCAGCGCAACATGAGCGGGCTGTTTGGCAGTATCTGGTGGCCCAGAATTTAGTGTACTCCAGTGAAAGGCGCTCAAAAAGTCGTTTTTTGGATGACGGCCCCGCTACCCTAGAATTGGATCCGAACGCACCTCCGCGGTTGGGGGAATGGATTGGCAGCGCAATAGTGGATCTTTATATGAAAAAACATCCAGACATGAGTCTGCCCGATTTGTTTCTCAAATCGGGTAGTGACATTTTCAAAGAGTCGGGCTATAGAGGTGAGCGCTCATGATGACCTAGGGTAACTACCGATTGAGCTCCTGAAATCGCTCAATATCGATACTCTTACCCAAAAGCAACAAATAATCTTCTTCGTAAAGTATGGTGTCAGAATTGGGGACACCCAAAATGTGATATTCACGTTTGTTTTGGCCATCGTTACCCTTCAGATCATACGCCCTTCTGAGCGTAATGAGATTGAGTTGATAGGTGTTGCGCAAGTCAATCTCTGAAACCGATTTATTGGCTACCCTTGGAGGCACCTTCAACTCTACAATTTGGTAGTCGTCGGGGAGTTGAAAATAACTCACCAAATCTGGATTGATGAGTCGTCCTGCCACAGAAATACCCACCTCATCCTCGGGCGACAGAATTTCCTTCACCCCAATCTTCTCCAGAACCAATTTTTGTTGGGGAGTCGAAGCGCGGGCAATGACGCGCTTCACACCCAATTCCAATAGGTTGACGGTAGTCAGCAACAAGGCTTCAAAATTCTCCCCAATGGCCACAACCACCGCGTCCAAATCCGTGATGTTTTGCTCCTTCAGAACCCGGATATCGGTTGAATCCAGACAAGCCGTGAAAGCCACCTCATCCCGTAAGGCATTGACATTTTCTTCTGACTTATCAAAAACCATCACCTCCGCCCCGCGCTCCGATAATTTGCGGGCAATCGTACTGCCAAACCGACCAAGTCCTATAATTCCGAAACGGTTTTCCATTGAATTTTTTGATGAATATACGTAGCCAATACATCAACCGCTGCATGGTTATCGCGGCTATGTGGAATAATTAAGTCGCATTCAGGTAAAAATGGTTCAATGAACGAAACAAAAGCGGGCTTTACATGATGTTCCCATTGATAACGCACCACTTCCTCAGGATATCCACGTTGACTCCCATCGCGGGCAATGCGCCTAAGGAGACGCAGCTCATCGGGCACATCCAGAAACACTTTCAATTGAAGTTCATCCATGATTTCCCTAAAATGAAACAAAAAAAGACCTTCCACCAAAAGCACTGGATTTGGTCTAAGCAGAATCATTTCGGGCTCTTTTCCGACCTGATTAAAAGTATATTCCCTTTTTTTTACCTCTTTACCGGAACACAATTGATGAAAATCGACCAGAAATGCCTCATGGTCGATGCATTCAGGCAGATCAAAGTTCACCTCCCCTTGGGCATCCCGAGGTTGCTCGGCTAGGGACCTATAATAATGATCCAAATTGATACAGGTGCAATGTATTGCGCCCAATTGACGGGTGAGGTGTGTGACGAAGGTTGTTTTGCCGGATCCGCTCCCTCCTCCAACCCCAACCACAAAGGGCTTATCGGAATGGTTCATATTTTTATGGGCTCAAATATACCAATGTGCCCCCAATCAATTGTAAAATCGGGTGCATTTGATTCGCAAAAGGCCAAAGTCTCGGTCTATTCACAAAAGTTGTCCTTATCTTCGCAAAAATGTCTGCTCCCACGCCCGCATCCCCTTCATCGATCGAAGCCAAAATGAACCAAATTCGCGCTTTGCTGGCACGCATGCAACAAGACGAGGGTTCGCTCGACGAAAGCCTCGCACTCTATGAAGAAGCTACCAGGCTCATTGCTGCGTGTCAAAGTATGCTCGATAGCGCTGCCGATCGGATAAACAACCAGGCTGACGTTTAGTCACAATGAAACGACCATTTGGTTTACCATGAGCAAAACAGGTCAGGAATGAAGGGCAATCAAGAATTACCGCGAAGACGCACAAGCAAGCCATTCAGCAACTCCCGCTCCTCTGCAGCAATGCCGTCCCATAATTGCCGCATTGCTTCCTCTGCTACAATTTTTGCCTTTTGTACCCATTCCCTGCCTTCATGAGTTGGTTCCACATGTAGGCTCCTGCGGTCAAGGTCTGACTGAAGCCGCAACAACATGCCTGATTTCTCGAGTTGCTGTATCATGCGGGTGAGCGACGATCGATCCCGACCCAGTTTTCGTGCATAAAATTCTTGGTGTGCGGCGGGCTGATGGCTAACCAAAAACAATAATCGGTATTGTTCTACGCTCAAAGGAATGTTGTGGGCCCGAAAGGCTGCATCCAAAACAACCGCTTGTCGGTTCACCACGTGCGACAAAAGCAGACTCAATTGGAGGCGTTCAGACATGCGCTAAATAAGCCATTTTTTCTTGGCCATCCCACACCTTGAACCTCGTATTTTTGCAGTTTATTTTCCCCGCATGGATGTACTCGTCATGATCGCCCAAATGCTCCTTGGGCTTACGCTTTTGGTATTGCTGCACGAATGGGGGCACTTTGCCGCCGCCCGCATGTTTGGCATTCGGGTTGAAAAATTTTATGTTTTTTTCGATGCATGGGGCAAAAAACTATTTTCCGTCCAAAAAGGCGAGACTGAATATGGCTTTGGATGGCTCCCCCTGGGAGGTTATGTGAAGATTAGCGGTATGATTGATGAGTCGCTCGATACAGACGCCATGAAATCCGAACCCCAATCGTGGGAATTTCGTTCTAAACCGGCTTGGCAAAGGCTGATTGTGATGATCGGTGGGGTTACGGTCAATGCGTTTCTAGGCATTCTCATTTTTTCCGGTATTTTTTGGTACTACGGGCAAGAATTTTTACCCAATCACGCGCTAACCAACGGTGTAGCGGCTGGTCCCATTGCTCGCGAGGTGGGATTTCAACCAGGTGATCGGATCGTTTCACTGAATGGCAAGAAAGTAGAACGGTTCGATGAGGTTATGGCCACCGATATTTTTCTGGGCGAGAACAACCAGTTTCAAGTGTTGAGAGACGGAAATATCAATGTGATCAAACTTCCTGCTAATATGGCCGGTAGGTTGCTGGAAGCGGAAAATGGACTGTCCTTTCTCGCCCCTCGCTACCGTTTTCGTTTGGGTGAAATCGTAGTGGGCATGCCCGCGGAGGCGGCTGGTCTGAAACCTGGCGATAGCATCATCAGAATCGATGGCGAAGCCATTCTATTTTTTGACCAACTCCAAGAGATTCTGAAAGCGCGCGCTTCCAAAACTGTGCCCATCGAATATATGAGACATGGTGAAATATTGCAATCGAATTTGACCATCAGTGAGCAGGGCACGATTGGAATTTATCCGGAATTAGAGAAACTAAAAACGGCCCGACAAGAATTCAGCTTGGCACAGAGTATCCCTGCAGGTGCCTCTTTAGCGTGGTCGACCATTGCGGATAATGTTCGTGGTTTTGGCAAGGTATTCAGCGGTGAAATCCCTGTTGAAAAGTCACTGGGTGGCCCCATTGCTATCGCCAAAAAAATGTATGGAGGAGAATGGGTCTGGTATCGGTTCTGGATGACCACCGCATTGCTTTCCATGATTCTGGCCTTTATGAATCTTTTGCCCATACCCGCTTTGGATGGGGGCCATGTACTGTTTCTGTTGATTGAGATGATCATTCGCCGGCCTGTACCCGAGAAGGTTCTTATCGGTGCTCAGTATGTGGGTATGGCCATCGTTTTGATGCTGATGGTCTTCGCTTTTGGCAACGACATCTGGCAACATGTATTGAACTGAAGGCACGCACTGGTCAAACAACCCTTCTGATCCCTTACATTCAGTTCATGAACCTGCGTCTACAGCGCATGGCGTTCTGTCTTATTCAGATAATTGCAACAGCGCGAGCTTATTGGTGGGATAGTCCAAATGATTGAGGCAATGATCCATGAGCTCATTTTTTGTATCGGACGCCACCCAACCCAAAAAATTATCATGCCGTTCTTGGGGCTTACCGTCTGGAAACAAGCGATCGTGCAGCTGCTGCAACCGATTGATTTGCACCTCATTTTTCTTTTTTCGGGCTTTCAACACCCGCTGAGCGATGGATTCGATTGATTTTTCAACTTTATTGAGTTCGGCCAAAACATAAGATCTTAAACCAGGGTCAATTTCTGCTGCCTCCTCCGACAAGCGGGTGTAACCACGTCGAACATTATCCAACAGCACAAGATCGGATAAGCCGCTCTCTGACTCCTGATCCAAATAGTAACGAATCCACTCTGCCTTTGATTGGAACAACAAGGCATCAACCAATCCATATTGATCCCGCCGCTTACCCATAGCGGCATCCATGAGCATCATGGAGGCCCGCAAAAGAACGGGAGGAAAGTCAACACCCGCCTCTTGAAAAACAGGGTGTAGCTGAAGCCAGTAAGCAACCTCCGCAGGACCGCCCACGAATGCCGCGGATTGAAGCAGATATTCTTGATACAATGGCCTGAGTACGACATTCGGACTCAATTTTCCCGGATTGGCTTCGGCTTGATGCCAAATGTCCTGATCATCTGCCCAATATTGCTCACCAGCTTGCCATCCACCATCCTCCCTTCGAACCATGCGCATTCGACTTTCCTCCTCCAACCAAAATAGATTCACCTCACGCGGAGTTATTTGGGCATGATATCCCATTTCAATGAGTTTTTCACCACCCTTATGTGCTGCTGACGCTGAAAATCGCTCACTGATTTCCTTCTCCCACAGCTGAATAGCCAATTTTTTCAATCGTGGGTCATCTCCTGAGAAAGCCACCAGACCAGCCGAGCCAAACAAAGCGTCGGTCCACCGCACAGTCGCCTCCAAAAGTGTGATGCCGTTGCGGTAGCAGTCACGCGCAAGACGCATCCAACGGGCCGACTCGGGCCGATTGCCCAGAACAGCCTCCAAGGGTGTCAAAAATTCCTCAGCGTTTTCAATCAACATCCGACCTGTTGCTCCGCGCTGATTTGGCGTCCAGCTCAATTTCTTGCCTAAAACGTAACAATGGCCAATTTCCTCAAGGTCGTGGTCTTCGTCACCCACCCAGTACAGCGGAACAAAATGAAGATCCTTCTTATTCGGATGCTCATTCAGCCGCTTGGCCAGAGCCACGACACTACTTAACTTGTACAACACATACAGCGGACCACCCAGCAAAATGGGTTGGTGAGCGGTGACGACGAAACGGGTATTCTCATGGCTTAATCGCTCCATTTGTTGGGTATCGATTTTTGGCTCCTCGATGCACGCATATAATTCATGAATTCGATTGGCCACACCATGCCGAATGGATAGGTCGCGCACTTGCTGCAGCTGGGCTGCCTCAATGATAGAGTCTACCTTGGTATTGTCCGGAAACGCTTCCCTAAGAGAAGATTTGCCTTCGATATAATCCAAAACGAGATTCGAAAATGCCCTCGTTTCCCTCAATGCGTGGTAGGATAAAGAAATTTTAGCCATTTTGATACAGCTTTAAGCCTGTCGGCAGGTCATTCCGCACAATCAACGGGCTCTCCATATAAATCAAAGGCTTCTGCTCCCGTAATTCGTACCTGTACGAATGTTCCTGGCTCCATATCCCTGCAAGTCTCTACATCAACAAGAACTTCATGATCTACTTCAGGCGAGTCGAATTCAGTTCTTCCTACCCAAAAACCAGATTCGCGTCGCTCCATCAAAACTGACAGCACCTGACCGATTTTTTGCTCATTTAATTCCTGTGAAATCTCTTGTTGGAGCGACATAATTTCCTCCATTCGTTCTACTTTTACCTCAAGGGGTACGTCATCAGTCAGATTGAATGCCGCGGTATTTTCTTCATGAGAATAGGTGAATACCCCCAAACGATCGAATCTCTGACGCTCAACGAATGTCATAAGGGCACGATGATCGGCCTCGGATTCACCAGGAAACCCACTGATTAGTGTGGTGCGCAGGTGAATTCCTGGTACCTGCCGACGAATCTCGTCGAGCAATTGCTCTGTTCTTGCGGCGGTGATGCCCCTTCGCATGTGCCGAAGCATCGGGTCAGATGCGTGCTGAAGAGGCATATCGAGATACCGACAAATCGTTGGCAAATCGCGCATCAAAGGAAGGATGTCGGTAGGAAACTGGGAGGGATAAGCATATTGCAAGCGAATCCATTGGATTCCTGAGGTTTGGGCCAATGCAATCAGCAAATCTGACAATCTTCTGCTTCCGTAGAGGTCTAAACCATAGTAGGTGAGATCCTGAGCGATGAGTACAAGTTCTTTTACCCCTTTTTTGGCTAGATTCTGTGCTTCATGGACCAAATCATCGAGGGGTCGCGACACATGACGTCCGCGCATCAGCGGAATGGCACAAAATGCACAGGGGCGATTGCATCCTTCTGCAATTTTCATGTACGCCGTGTGCCGGGGTGTTGAAATCAAACGTTCACCCAACAGTTCGTGGCGGTAGTCGGCACCTAAAGTTTTGAGCAGTCGGGGCAATTCCATCGTCCCAAAAAAAGCATCTACCTGGGGCATTTCCACTTCGAGTTGGTCGCGGTAGCGGTGACTCAAGCACCCGGTTACATATAATTTGTCAATCTGCCCTGCTTCCTTGGCGTCGATGCATCCCAATATGGTGTCAATCGATTCTTGTTTGGCCTGCTCAACAAATCCACATGTATTAACCACCCAGATCCGGGCTCCTTTGTCGGCACTGCCTTGGGTAACGGGTATATTGCCTGCTTGGAGTTGGGTTACCAAATTTTCAGAATCGACTGTATTCTTAGAACAGCCAAGGGTCACAACGTGCACACGAGCAGGTGCGGTTCCACGCGCCCTCATGTGGTTGCGTCGCTGAACAAAGCATCCACAAAAGCATGGCGGTCAAAAGGCTGAAGGTGTTCAGCTTTTTCGCCCACCCCAATGTAGCGAACCGGGATTCCCAATTGATCACTCACCGCAACCACAATACCACCCCTTGCTGTACCATCGAGTTTGGTCAGAATCAGTCCGGTGACTTGGGTTACCTCCCCAAAAATTCTCGCCTGCTCAAGCGCGTTTTGGCCGGTAGACGCATCCAATACCAATAAAACCTCATGCGGTGCATCAGGAATGACCTTCGACATTACGGAGCGTACTTTACCCAGTTCTTGCATCAGGCCCGATTTGTTGTGTAGTCGGCCCGCTGTATCGATCAGAACCACATCCTCACCATGTTTTTGGGCAGAACTCAAGGTGTCAAATGCTACTGAAGCCGGATCAGCCCCCATTTTCTGGGTTACTATGCGGCAATTGGACCGGCGCGACCACTCCTGCAGCTGTTCAATCGCCGCGGCCCTAAACGTGTCGGCCGCACCCATAACGACACTCTTTCCGGCTTGCCTGTAGTGCCAGGCCAACTTTCCTATGCTTGTAGTCTTACCAACGCCATTCACCCCAACCACCAAAATCACATGAGGGTGATTCAGGAGCGCCCGTGAGAAATCCAAATCCGATTCTGGCGCTTGTTTCAACAAAGACATGACTTCTTCGCGAAACACCTCCTGAAGCCGTTCGCCTTTTAGTCCATTTTCAGTTTTTGAACGTTCCTGGAGGTTACGAATGATCTTAGCGGTCGTATCCACGCCCGTATCTGCCTCAATGAGCAAGGTTTCAAGGCGGTCAAGCATTTCATCATCCAGTACCTGACCACCGGTAAACAAACGCCAAATTTTGGAGAAGAACCCTTCACGGGTGCGCTCCATTCCCTGAACAAGCGCTTCGCGGTTGGGTTTTTTTCGGAAAAAGTCAAATATTCCCATGATGCTGTTGGATCGGCTTTACGAACGAAAAGCCCGGACGCAGCAATGGCTGTCCGGGCGTAAAAATAGATGCTTGCCGCCGGATCGGGCGAGCAAACAAATTTATTTAGAGAAATAATCTTTCACCTTGTCGGCCGTAACGAACTCCTCTTTAAAGGTGTACGCTCCGGTTTTAGGCGAACGGGTGGTACGAATGACCTTAATAATCTTCTCTGTTTCTGATGCCTCCCTTTTGAGGGTTGCCACAACTTTCTTTGCCATTACTTAATTTCTTTATGTACCGTTACTTTCTTCAAAACAGGGTTATATTTACGCAATTCCATGCGCTCTGTTGTGTTTTTCTTGTTCTTCACTGTAATGTAGCGCGACATACCTGGCATTCCGCTGGTTTTGTGCTCTGTGCATTCCAAGATTACCTGAATGCGATTGCCTTTACTTTTCTTAGCCATGATGGGGATCAGATTTTACCGTTGCGCAAAAATTTGGCGATGCTCGCCGAAATGCCGTTCCGGTTGATGGTGCGGATGGCACTGGTTGAAACCTTGAGGGTAATCCATTCCCCCGTTTCAGGAATGAAAAATTTCTTGGTTTGCAGATTGGGATAAAAACGCCTCTTACTCTTGATGTTGGAGTGAGAAACCCTGT
>CAIVQI010000378.1 GCA_903908015.1 uncultured Bacteroidota bacterium | reverse complement strand
GGTTTGCGTCCCGCAAAACGCCTACCTTGGCTGGGTAGGATTCGTACCCGATTCATCCCGGAAGAGCCATCGTCGGGGCAGGCAAAGTTGAATAAGGGTAAAATTCAGTTGGCCGTAGGCTCACCGATTTCAAACAGTGTACTGAAGTCATTTTCAGAACGACAGCATTGCGCCGACTTTTTACGGCTTGCCACCCGCGTTTGTGGCGAACAATTTGGGTTACTGCCCAGGCGGTTGGAGATTTTGAAGGGTGTTTTGAATCATAAATCCGCCACGGTGGGCCGCCAACAGGAGGCCCCATTAGCTCCTGCCGTTGATCCTTTACTCATCGAGTCAGAATTGTCTGCTCTTCATTCGGGCGCGCTCATTAAGGCAGAGGGTGATTTTTTCATATACTATGTTCGGGCCCCTGAAATCCCCAATACACTGATTGAGCTGGGTCGATTGCGTGAGTTTACATTCCGCTGCATAGGGGAGGGAACAGGAAAATCACTCGATTTGGATGAATTCGACGATTTCTATTCCCATTTGTTGGTTTGGGATCGTGTGCAGCGGCGGTTGGTGGGCGCCTATCGGATGGGAAGAGCAGAGGCCCACCGTCGGCGGTACGTAGAGACCCTGTTCCAAATTTCAGGACCATTATTGCGCCGTTTGCACAGCGCTTTAGAGCTCGGCCGTTCGTTCATCACCCCAGATTATCAAGTGCACATTGGGGTATTGAATTTGATGTGGAAGGGTATTGCTCAATTGGTTGCCCAAGACCCGTCACGTCCTATACTCTTTGGTCCGGTGAGTATGTCTGCGCAATTTCATCCCGTATCGCAGGCACTCATCCTGCATTACCTCCGCCAGAATCACTTCGATGGGCGAAATGCGCGATCGGTTCGGGCGCCAGTCCCTCCAAAGCTGCTCAAAAAGCTAATGGGGGTTGATCTTGAAGGTATGGCCAAGGGAATTCGGTCGATCGACCACCTATCGGCCGTGGTGTCTGTTTTGGAAAAGGATGGCAAAGGCATCCCGCCACTGATGAAGCATTATGTGCGTTTGGGAGGTCGTTTTCTGGCTTTTGGTGTCGATAAGCACTTCGGGAATGCGGTGGATGGACTCCTGCTCCTGGATCTGCGCGAAACACCTTTTGCGCTGCTGAAACGTTTCATGGGCGAATCGACCGCACGCATGTTTATCGAGCATCAGAGATAGATGATGCACATTAAAATTCGATGAAAACAGACTTTATTCGTAGATTTTGATTATTTTTAAACAAAATGCGCTTTTGTTTTTAGCCGCACCATCATGCATCCTTGTTCATGTACCGCAAGAAGTTAGTTTATCCGTCATTGTCTAAATGGCTGTTGTTGTGTCTGCTCATTCCATTGGGTTCGGCCTGCACCCGTGAGCGACTTAAAGTGGAACCCGACAACAACGCGCCTTGGTATGGTAATGTTCCAACCATTTTGGTGGAAAATTATGTGAATCGTGTGTTCATTGATTTGCTGGGGCGCGAACCTGTTGATTCGGAAATGACCGTACACGTTCAGTATTTGCGGTCGGGTGATCTCAGCAAGGCCCGTAGGACAGATTGGATCCGTATGCTGCAAACCGATACGGTCCCGGCAGCAGGCGATTCTTCGTACCAATCGGTCTACTACCGTCGCTTCTATGAAATGACCAAAGTGCGCTTGCTGGAGGGGGTGAGTGATTCTTATCTTCTTGGGCAAATTGGAATTCTGCGGTTCGGAATCCAGGTCGACTCGCTCAATGGCGATACCACAGCGGTCAATAAGAAGAGGGGGGATGTGGCGCGGTATGAGCGGATCATGCAAAGCGAATATGACTACCGATATGGCCGAGTCACGTTGGATAGTGTATGTGCCCGAATGGTGGATAACCCGGTTTATGACTTCATTAATATGAATTCATTTAATTTCATCAATGCGACCTTCGACAACCTGTATTTTCGTTTTCCAACGCAGAATGAGCTCGAAAGGGCCTATGTTATGGTCGATGCATCGCAGCC
>CAIVQI010000377.1 GCA_903908015.1 uncultured Bacteroidota bacterium | reverse complement strand
TCTACCATCATCCTCAGTCACAGCGTATGGCACAGGGCATTCGAAACAGCCTGTGGCGTACCTATGGCGTTGCAAAAATAGCCGCACTGTCAGGTGTGCAGATCTACCACGGCCTCAGTCATGAGCTCCCCTTCGGTTTGTCGCGCCATAAAATCCGCAGCATCGTGACCATACACGATCTGATTTTTATGCGTCATCCTGAATGGTTTCCTTTTGCCGACCGCTTTTTTTACCGACAAAAGGTGATGCGTGCATGTCAACAAGCCGATTTAATCGTGGCCATTAGTGAATGCACCGCCAATGACCTGGTGGAATTGCTCAAAATTCCAAAAGAACGAATGGTGGTGATTTACCAAAGTGTGTCGCCCGAATTTACAACCCAGACTGTGGACTGCAGTCCTACAACTGAATCTGAAGCGCTCCCTCAGACTTATATCTTGGCGGTAGGCAACTGCGATACCCGCAAAAACTACCAAACCGTTTTGAAGGCCTATGCCCAACTGCCTCAAGATCGCCCTCACTTGGTACTCACCGGTAGGCGCGGTAGTGACAGGAAAAAAATAGAGGCCCAAATACGAAATGAACATTTATCGGACTATATCATTTGGCGGCAGCCATCGGATGCCGAATCCTTAGCCCGCTTGTACCGAGGTGCCCGTTTCTCTGTGTATTTGTCGCGCTACGAAGGGTTCGGCTTGCCTGTGCTTGAGAGCATCGCGTGTGGCACCCCAGTTTTGGCCGCACAGGGTTCTAGCCTGTCAGAAGCGGGTGGAAATGCGGCTATTTATGTTCCATCTAATGATGTTGAGGCTGCGTCTATGGCTATGCGCCGACTCCTGTATGACGACAACTTTCACCAAAATCTACAACAACTTGGCGCAACGTGGGCGGAACAGTTTTCTTCTGTATCCCTGGCAGAAACTTGGCTTGATGTTTATGGCCGTCTCACCGGACCAAATCCCTAAATAACTTTTCGAATTTTTCTACTTTGGGTCTCACAACGGCCCTGCAATAAGGCTGTTCACCATTTTCGCGAAAATAATTCTGGTGATAGTCTTCCGCCTTGTAGAATTCAGATGCCGGCTCCACACCTGTAATGACCGGGGCATCAAAAACTTTGGATGCATTGAATGCCTCCTTTATTTTTTCGGCCGTCAACTTCTGTTCAATTGAGTGATAGAAAACCACCGATCGATATTGAGTGCCTTCATCTGCTCCTTGTCGGTTTGGGGTAGTGGGATCATGCGTTTTCCAAAACACTTCCAAAAGGCGCTCATAGGGAACGATCGCAGGATCAAAGGTGATTTGCACAACCTCAACATGTCCGGTGAGTCCGGAACAGACTTCTTTATAAGTTGGTCGGGCGATGCGGCCACCCATATATCCCGATATCGCTGTATCTACACCCTTAATTTGTTGGAAAATGGCTTCTACACACCAAAAACAACCCGCACCGAGGGTGGCGGTGTCTAATTTTCGGGTCGAATCGGGCAAGTTGAGCGGGTCAGACGCCGATTTGGAATGTTTGGATACCGACATATTCTGATGGTGTGATGATTGAGTTTGCCAACAAGACAAGAGGAAAGTGGATGAGATGACAAGGGCCATTAAACGAATGATGTTCATTCGTCCTAATTTTATTGATGATGGATGATAGGCTCCAATTGTGCAGGCGAGTACCGAATCGATTTGAGCGTTTTGTTGTCTTGTTTACGGTAAACCAAAAACTTAGCGCCATGTTCCTCCATATAAGCCTCTTCTTTCTTGTGCTCGGCATACCATTGAATGGTATCATGAGCCTCTTCCGGACTTGCACAGGCCTTACTCATATTGGAGCGTTGCACCTCTGCAAATAAATCAGGGAAACGATCAGCGAGACCGAATTCAAGGATGGCACCACTCAACACATATTGCAAATCGCACAAGGCATCAGCTGCGTCCACAAGATCACCACGTTCTACCGCTTCCTTTAATTCATCCAATTCTTCTTGGATGAGCTTAATGCGCAGCGTCGATCGTTCAACCGAAGGAATGCTTGGTTTGTCAACGATGGGGTGACGAAAAGTAGCGTGGAAGGCGGCCACCTGATTCAGGCAATCCAGCGTACCATAGTTTTTTTTTTGATCGATACTCATCCGTCGTATGCACGAGTTTCCTCGTCGCGGTCGAACTGGTCGAAATCATAATCAGGCATCAACTCATTCTTGACATGCCCAACAGCATCGTTCAGACCATGAACGAATTTGTTAAAATCCTCTTTATAAAGAAAGATCTTGTGCTTCACGTACTGACCCTCTTCAAAACCCCGCTTGCTCTCGGTAATAATGAGATAGTAGTCATTGCCACGGGTCGCCTTTACATCGAAAAAATAGGTACGTTTGCCCGCCCTCACCCTCTTGGAGTACACTTCGTCGCGCTGACGTTCTCCTCCGTATTCAAAATCACTCATGTTTTAGATTTAAAGGCTCAAATCTAAAGGCTGGGCGACTAAAAACACATACTTGTGAAAAAAAACTTCATATTTTTTTATTCCAAGCTTTCCGTTACTGAATCCATCGACGCTGGCTCGTTTTGTTGGCGTTCGCATAAGCTCTTGTAAAATCCATCTTCCTGACTCAAAGCAATGTGGCTGCCGCGTTGAATAAGCCTACCCTCTTCCAATACAATGATCTG
>CAIVQI010000376.1 GCA_903908015.1 uncultured Bacteroidota bacterium | reverse complement strand
TTAAGTTGTTCCCCGCTGTTTCAAGTAGGCCTGAGCGGTCTCCACCAGTTCTTCGTACCAGCTTAAGCCATAACAGCGAATAAGTGCAGTTTTGAGGAATTGATAGACCGGTACCTTCATCGCTGAACCGCAGGTGCATGCTGGCGCGCAAATCGACCATTTATGGTAGTATAAAGCGTCCAAAGACCCAATTTTTTCAACCCTAATGGGATAAAGGTGACAAGACATCGGTTTAAGCAACCCAGTCGCCCCTGCTCGGTGGGCCTTCTCTATACCGCATTTCCAAATTCCACCCTCCCGAATGGCAAAAACACAAGCTTTACCTTTAATGGTTTGCGTAACCCACTCCCCTTCATCGGTTTGTTCGCAAAAGTCATGTTCCTCTATACACTTTCGACCAACCTGATCGAGTTGGGGAAGAATGGCGGGTAAATCGCTTTTGAGTAATTGAACCTCCTCATGTAATAAAGGGGCGCCGAGGTCTCCTTCCTCGCAGCATGCACCTTTGCAGGCAACGAGGTCACATACGAAGTGGGTCGACAATAAACCCAAATCAATCAAAACGTGGCGCACGCGGAGCATGGTCAAAAATACTCATTTGTGTCCGTGGCGCATATCTTTGGCCACTACATCCTATATTTAGGCTTGATTTGTTTCTGTCCCGTTGCCCATTCTGATTGAATATTAAACTTCCTCCATGCAGTTCACGCAGATCTACGGACAAACCTCATTGAAGGAGTCGCTAAGGAAGATGGCTGAGGGGAAGCAAATTCCACATGCCATGATATGGCTTGGAGAGGACGGCACCGGTAATTTGCCATTGGCTTTGGCGTTTGCCACTTTTTTGCATTGCTCCTCTCCGGTACATGGCGACTCCTGTGGTCGATGCGACGCATGCGGCAAACATGCCCGCCTGATGCATCCTGATATGCATTTGAGCTTTCCAGTCATTGGTAAATCAGGCGAGGGTGGAGGCGCATTGAGTACATCTTACCTGGCAGAATTTCGGCAAGCCCTCACGGCAAACCCCTACACTTCATTTGCTGATTGGCTACAGCTGATGGAAGCAGGAAACAAACAGGCCAGTATCAGTCGCGCCGAATGCTACGATTTGATGGGACGCCTTTCGCTGACGGCCTACAGCGGCAGCTGGAAGATTTTATTGATGTGGATGCCTGAGTTTTTGGGGCAGGCAGGCAATGTTTTGCTCAAAATGTTGGAGGAACCACCGCCCGGAACCCTTTTTTTTCTCATAGCCACGCGTACAGACCACATCTTGCCAACCATCGTATCACGTGCGCAGGTGCTTCGTGTGCCGCCAATTGAATCTGAAGAAATAGCGCGTGCATTGGTTGAATTGCATCATTTGGATGAGGGCGAAGCCCGCGCACAAGCCCCGCTGGCTGAGGGTAGTCTGATCAAAATGCGGCAGTTGATGGAGGTTGATGATGGAGTTGGACTGGGCGATACACTGTTTATGGAGATGATGCGTCTTTCATATTCTGGTAAGGTTGCCCCGCTTATGGCTTGGCTCGACCAGGTATCTGAATTGGGGCGAGAAGGCCAAAAGAAGATTCTCCTCGTCGGACTGGACTTGTTGCGCGGGTGTTTGTTGGAGATGCATGGTGCCCGCGCACTTCGGCCAGTGGTGGCCTCACAACAGGCATTTATCTCAGGCTTTAGTCGGTTTCTCAACATCCCTAAAATCAATCGGATCCATAAGCAACTTCAGGAAGCGCTTCTCCATCTGGAACGGAACGCGCATGCCCGCTTACTCTTTCATAACCTGGTCAACCGACTCCACGAGACCCTTCGCCCCGAACTGCATCAATGATCTTTGCCTTATATTTGTGTTTTTACAAACTAACCTTAATTTATGGGATGCGGTAGTTGCGGTACGGGGGGATGCGCTCCGACGGGTTGTGGCGATAAAGGCCATTGCGCCAGTGGGGGATGCAACCGCCTCAATGTACATGATTGGTTGTCGAATTTAGAACTGCCTTGGAACAGCCAGAAATGTGATGTTGTAGAAGTTCATTTCAAGGGAAATCGCAAGGAATTTTATCGAAATCCGGATAAAATTGAATTATTCAACAACGACTGGGTGACGGTCGATGCTCATTATGGGTATGAGGTTGGGCGCATCACACTGAAGGGCGAATTGGTTCGTCTGCAAATGAAGCGCAAGAAGGTTAAAGAAGATGATGCAGAATTGCGAAAAGTTTTGCGGAAGTCGACCGATGAAGAGCGCATGAAATTGACCGAATTGCGTGCCAAAGAAGACAGTGTGTTGGTCCGTGCCCGTGAAATTATTGCGTTCAGTACGCTCCCCATGAAGTTATCGGATGTCGAATTTCAGGCCGATGGTTCGAAAATCTATTTCTATTATACAGCAGAGGGGAGAATTGATTTCCGTGATTTGATCCGACGGTTGTCTGATGCTTTCCGTTGCCGGGTTGAGATGAAGCAGATTGGGCCGCGACAGGAAACAGCGCGGTTGGGTGGCTTAGGCGTATGCGGTAGGGAATTGTGTTGCAGCAGTTGGCTCACCGATTTCAAATCGGTTGGTTCTACAGCGGCCCGCTATCAGAATTTATCCCATAACCCAGCAAAATTGACCGGACAGTGTGGCAGGCTGAAATGTTGCCTCAATTACGAACTGGAGGTTTATCTGGATGCGTTGAAAGCATTTCCTAAAAACAATAAGTACATTGAAACAGTGAGTGGCACCTATGAATTGGTGAAGACAGATATTTTCAAGAAGTTATTGTGGTATCTGCCAAAGGGACGTTCTGGTGAACATTCGGAAGACGCTATGGTGGCCTTGCCCGTGGAAACTGTGGTTGGCTTGTTGGATGACATGAAACGCGGGGTCAAGGTTGAATCGCTTCAGGCTTTGTCTGCCTCGGTCATCACTTTGGAGGGGGATGAAGAGGATGAGCCGGATTATGAGCATGATTCGGAAGGACTGGTTGACCGTTTCGATAAGTCGGGTCGTCGGAATAAGAAGAGAAAAAGGGGGGGTCAAAGGCAGAGCCAAGTTCAGAACCAGGGGCAACTCCAAGGGCAGAATCGAGAGCAACCTAATGTGCAGCCAACAGCACATAGCCCGGTTCAAAACATCGAAAAGCCACAGGATCGTGATCGTGGACCTCAGCGAAACCACCGTAATGATCGCAACAACCGCGACAACCGCAACAACCGCGACAACCGCAATAACCGCGACAACCTCAATCCAAGAAATGATGGATTTCGCGCTGGTGGTGGGGAAGCTGGTCGACCGGGCAGTACTGGAAATGCAGTGAATCAAGGAGGAGCAAATAATCAGGGAGGTCCAAAGAATCCCGGAGCCCCGAATAATCAGAGAGGCCCGAATAATCAGGGAGGTCCAAAGAATCCCGGAGGGTCAAGCGCTGTGGGTCAATCTTAAACCTTAAATTGATGCAACGGTCGCTTCCCCTGGTATTTGGTTTTTTTCTGCTCTTCGCATTATTCTCATGTTCAGATCCCGCTGAGTTGGATATTTTCATGGACGTGAAAGGGGAGAAGTGGGCCTACACCGACATCAAAGAGGTTCAATGGAATTGTGACGATACCTCATCACGCTACGATGTGTTGTTGAATATACGCCATAAAGGCAATTATGAGTGGCAAAATATTTATCTAAAGCTACATATCATTGATCCGTCAGGCAAGGAACGGATATTCCTAAAAAGCGTGGCACTGAGTGATGCGGAAGGATATTGGCTGGGCAAAGGTCTGGGCGATTGGAAAGTTGCTACACCCATGCTCCTGCCTCAAATGCAGTGCAAGCAATTAGGGCAATATCGCATGCGGTTGGAGCAACATATGCGGGTTGACCCGTTGGAGGGCGTCGGACAGGTCGGAATAAGAATTGTTCGGCAGCCTCAGTAGCGCATGAGCCGGAGGCAGGCAGAATAATGTTGGTCTGTGACCAAGAGCATGTAACAAGCCCGAGGCAATGTCGATAAATCAACTTGGTTTCGGCCGGGTGATAAAGTGATCTGCCGCACACTCCTTCCTTGAATATCGTGGAGACTGGCTGAAATTGTTTGGCTGATGGGCAAGTCAACATCCACCGTCACCCAATCTTGCGTAGGGTTTGGAAACGCACTGAGCCCAGGTTGACCGATTGAATTCAATCCCGCTGCGTGGGTGCTAAATCGATACACGACAGTAACGGCATTGGCACGATTGGATACTTCAAATACGGTGACTACCACAGTGCCGTTGCCTTGAACCTGATTGGGGTATAGGTGGCAGTCGATGTTGCTGTTGGAACGGCCGTTGAGGGTAAAGTCGGCACTATCGGTCGTGGGGAGATAGCAGGTATTGATGTCGCAAATCGAAGTTTGCCATCCGGCGACTTGAGCATTGGTGGTGCGTACCCATCGGAAGTTTCCTGGATTATCACTGTTGTTCCGAACCCCGGAGTAGGCCACTATTTCTGTGGTGCTCACTGCGCCCCAAGCATACAGGGTATCTGCAGTGTTTAGACTGAGTTGGGCGTTGGCCGCAGTCGAAAATACAAATGAGAGTAGAAAAAGTGTCAGGATGTGAAGGGTGTAGGGCAACTTTCTGTTGGGATTTGTCATGATAAAAAATTGTTGAAGGCGCAATAAAAACCCAAAAATAAGCTGTATGTGTCAATTTTGGTCGGGTTGAGGGGGTTTAATGTTGGCTGTTTATAGTCCGAGTAGACTTGGCTCTGCCTGGTCGGCGAAACTGTAGTATCCCCGATCAGAAAAAATGAGGTGGTCCACGAGATGGCATCCAAACAGGCGGGAACTCTTGGCGATGCGTTCGGTGAGTGCCCGATCGGCATCACTCGGCACAAGATTACCGGATGGGTGGTTGTGCATCAGAATCATTGACGATGCCCTGTGAATGATCGCTTCCCTGAGGATTTTACTCGCATCGGCGACTGCCTGATGGAGCCCACCTACGCCGATGGTGCGGTCGGCAATGGGCCGAAGTGCACGGTTCAGCAGTAAAATCCTGAATTCTTCATGCTGCAGGTCTTCGAATCTGTGGCGGTAGCGTTTATAGATCTCCTGCGAATTATTCAATGCTGTACCGATGGGGGAAGGGGTGATTTCGCGGCGTCGGCGGCCCAGTTCAAGCGCAGCGGCAATGCACACCGCTTTGGCTTGTCCGATTCCTTTGATGTTTTGCAGTTCCTTGATCTCCATTTGTCCGAGCCGAGCGATCTGTTGGTCACAGCGCGTGAGTAGTTCGCGCGCCAAGTCGAGCGCAGTATAGTTTCGGCAACCCTGACCAATAATAATGGCAAGCAGTTCGGCGTCGCTCATCGATTCTCTGCCTCGGTTCACAAAACGCTCACGTGGACGGTCATCGGGGGCCCAGTCCTTGAGGGTCTGTCTTTGATCGTGTTCTCGTATGGGTGTATTGTCTGCCGCCGGGGTGATGTCGGATTCCATTCTCAAAGCTAAACACAGAGTTGGGCGTTCGCGTTGAACATGGTTTGAATCGACAAATAGATGCGTGTTTTACATGAATTTTTCCTGTGTTTTGCTCGAATTGTTCAGGTATGGACCGGCTAAAAATGACCTGAATGATCTGTTTTAGGGTTTTCGCTTATTTGAATTTCATTCAGTATTGGAAAAATAGAATCTGATTGAAATCAGGCTAAAGGCTCTGAGGCTGGTATTAGATCGAGGTGGGCAAAAAAAAAGGCCTCAGTTTAGAGGCCTTGTAGGGGAATAATTTCTCTGATTATGATAGTGTGTTCACCAGACGAGCGAGCTGTGATTTCTGATGTGCTGCCTTATTCCTGTGAATGATGTTCTTTTTAACAAGTTTATCGATTCGTGAGACCACTTCAGGAAGCATTTTCCGGGCTTCGCCTGCGCTGGCGGCTGCGCGGAGGCGCTTGATCAAGGTCTTGGTGGTTTTCAGTTGATAACGATTGCGCAAACGACGTACGGCGGTTTGGCGAATTCTTTTGAGGGCGGAAGGATGGTTGGCCATCGGATCTTGAATTTTTTTAGAGGTGCAAAGATACGAAAAAATGATGATTCAGCCAAATGTTCTGCAAAACCTTCATTTAAAAATGGAATCGCTACATATTTTCATCTTCTCTATCTTTGCATTGAGGTCGATTTGCAACGTACCACTCAACCAGAAACCAATTTTAACTCTTAATAACCATGAGAAATTTTCATTTAGTCATCCTGGGCATGACTCTTCTTCTTTCCGCTTGTCAAGAAACAGTCAAAGATGCGAAGAATGAGGATAAGGGCGAGTTTTATGGAAGTCAAATCACCAAGGATGGGGCAGAAGACGCCGCACGCTTGCCAGAATTGATGCAAGGTAAGGATTCGCTTCGGGTAAAACTGGCAGGTACCATCAATTCTTGTTGTCAGAAGAAAGGTTGTTGGATGATGGTCGATCTGGGCAACGACCAGGAGATGCGGGTTTCCTTTAAAGATTATGCATTTTTCGTGCCCTTGGAGTCGGCCGGACGAAAAGTGATTATGGAGGGCATAGCACGCTACGAAGTGACCACTGTAGAAGATCTAAAGCATTTTGCTGAAGACGCAGGAAAGTCACAAGCCGAAATCGATTCCATCACCCAACCCGATAAGGAATTGGTTTTTGAAGCAAGTGGCGTCATCTTACTTTAGTTTGATGCGCCATTTTTCTGCTCATTTCCGGCTTGGCCTTACGCGCACTCAAAGGGTATTGCTACTGATTGGGTTGTTTTTAGGGGTAATTCAAAGTTGTGGTGATGCGAATCAGGTAGAGGAACACTGCGAACAATCTTCAGAAATGCCTCGAGGCAAGGAACCTGAGCCCAAACCCATGGCCCGAATGATGAGGGCGATGTACCAGCAAGGTGAACAAATGCGGAAGCAAATCCTGGCCGGCGAACCCATTTCCCCGGAGGCTTTCCCGCTCTTAAATTACCACAATCAAGAGCCAACAGACCCGTCTGTGTTGGGGTCGGAATTCGACCAGCACCATGCTGATTTTGCCAAGGCATGGGCTGAACTCATGGAGCACCCCGACACGACCCACTATAATATCATGCTTCAGGCCTGTGTGGGTTGTCACCAAGACCATTGTCCGGGCCCCATCAAGAAAATTCGAAAACTGAGCCTTTAGGGTTCCGTAATCTTACGGAAGTATACGTCTGCCATACGATTAATGGCCTGTTTGCAACTGATTTTTGCGAACATGTTTCTACGTATTTTCTTATCTCTTTCTTTTTGTGTTGCTTTTATCCCCACCCGCGTCTTTTCATGGGGGTTTTATGGACATCGGCTGATTAACCGGGCGGCGATTTTTACACTTCCCCCTGAGCTATTCGCCTTTTATCGCTATCATCTTCTTTTTTTGGAGGAGGAGGCCACTGCCGCTGACCGGAGAAGGGGGTCAGATCCGCTTGAGGCGCCGAGGCATTTTATCGACCTCGAACGATACGGGCCGCCTCCTTATGTGTTGTTGCCATCCACTTGGAAGGAAGCCGTGGCCTGTTACCATGAGGAGGAACTTCAAAAGCATGGTATTCTGCCATGGCATATTCAGTTGGTCTACTACAGACTCATCGAGGCATTTCGCCTGGGCGATGTTGATCGAATTCTGCGGTTATCGGCCGATTTAGGCCACTATCTGGCCGACGCGCATGTCCCTTTGCATGTGACCCATAACTACAACGGACAGTTCACGGGACAGCACGGTTTGCATTCACTTTTGGAAAGCAGAATACCGGAGTTGATGGGAAGTGAATATGATCTGCTCACCGGAAAGGCCATTGTGGTAGAACGGGTCCGTGATATGATTTGGGATTGCATTCGCGAAAGTGCGGGACATTTGCCCTTGGTTTTTGAGGCAGATTGCCGGGTGCGGGATAGCATCGCGGAGGATGATTGGAAGGTGCCTGAGTTGCGTGGACAAACACGTGTGATGGCCTACAGCATATCCTATGCGATGTTATATAACGAATTTTTGGGGAATATCATGGAAGAACGGATGCGACTGGCCATACATCGCTTGGGTAGTCTCTGGTTTACTGCATGGGTTGAGGCCGGACAACCGGCACTGAAAACCGATATAAAACCACCCGAGAAGGGTTCCTCTGCAATTGATATAAAGACGTTTGACCGGTATTCTTCTCAAATACACCGATGTGCTGAAGGAAACTAAGGATTGTGGTTTCTGTTGGTTGAACATGTTTTCTGCTTAAGTTTGTTGCAGTAAATAGTCAATTCTTTTATGCCCAATGTCATTGATTTAATTTTGCTCATGGCTTTTGTTTGGGGTGTTTGGCAAGGATACCGTAAAGGCCTGATTGTCGAATTTGCCGGACTGGTTGTTTTGGTGATTTCATTGTATCTCGGCTTGAAAGGCATGAACTGGGGGGCCGCATTGATTCAAACCACATGGGGCATTCAATCGATCTGGTTGCCAATGTTAGGTTTTTTGTTGGTGTTTATTGGGTCTATGATCCTTGTTAGGTTATCTGCAAGTCTGTTGGAGAATCTGGTACGATCTATATTGCCTTCTTGGATCAGTCAGGTCTTCGGTGGCCTCATTGGAGCGGCCAGATGGCTTTTTTGGGTTTCGCTGCTGATGTGGGTCTTTTCATCAGCCAACCTTATTCCCCAACAGTCGCGTCAAGATTCATATGCCTTCAACGCCTCTCAAGTATATGCGGAATCCGTGATGTCACTCATGAGGTCGATTTTTGGTGATATAGGGAAGGGGTTTGCACGTACAACCACCGGTGTAAAAACATCCTGATCTTCAATTAAAGCGCATCTACGTGGCGGTTTTGTTGATCGATAATTTCGATTCTTTTACCTATAATCTGCAGCATCTGGTTTTGTTGGAAGGAGTTGACTGTTCAGTCTGGCGCAATAACGATCAAAGATTGCTGGGGGATTTATCCAATTTTTCTGCCATTATTTTATCTCCAGGTCCTGGCATTCCTGCTCTTTCCGGACATCTCATGGAGGTGATCTCAAGCTGGCATGCAAAAATGCCTATGTTGGGGATTTGTTTGGGCCACCAGGCTTTGGGCGTTTATTTTGGCGCAAAACTCGTTGCTGCGCCAAGGCCCATGCATGGAATGATTTCACCCATTCAAACATGCGCCGATGAAAACACATCCCCATGGATGGGGATTCAAGGGACAAGGATCGAGGTGATGCGGTATCATTCATGGGTTTTGGTTGATTTGCCCGAGGCACTAGTTCCACTGGCGTACAGCGTCGATGATGGTTGTCTTATGGCGATGCGCCACCGTCATTGGCCACTATACGGTGTACAGTTTCATCCCGAGTCGGTCATCGGCATTGATGTTCGTCACCTTATAGCGTCTTTTTTGCACCAAACCACCGTACTTTTGTAAAAGACTTGAAACAACTTGAAACAACTTGGATTTTTAAAATCCTTAAACATACAGGATGCGGATTGCTCAATTAGAACACGGTACAGTACCTGAAGTGCGCTTGGGCGACACCTTCCAATTGATCCGTGAACTGATGTTTGATGCACGATTATTTGACCTTCCGGTCGTTGATCCATCTGGTTTGCTCCAGGGTATAATCTCATTTGAACAAATTCAAGGGCAAAAATCGGGTAAGTTGACGCCTTCAACAAAAGTTGTACTGAATCCATTTTATATGGAGGAGGAAGATTCAATTGGACGATTGTTAGAGCAAATGAGGATTCAGAACATGGGGTGTATGCCCATTTGTGATTCATCCAGTCATTACCGTTACAGCTTGACCGCGATGGATTTGTTGCACTGGATTGAAGGGGAAAGCATGTTGGTCCAACCTGGTGCGGTCATGACCATGCGAATGGCGTCGCATGAGTACTCACCAGCGGAATTGGCTCGAATCGCTGAGTCGAATCGGGCGCTGATACTGAACCTGCGCATGCACGACGACATTGACTCGCCGGGAATGTGCTTGGTTCATCTGAAATTCAATCTTCTGGATCTCAGTCATTTATTGTCTGACTATGAGCGATATGGCTTAGAGATCGTATACGTGAGTCATGAAACACGCCGTGATGAGTGGTTGCGAGATCGTTATTCCTCGCTGATGCGCTATCTGGAAATATAGACACATGGTTGTTGCTCTTTATGGCCGTGCACTGCCGGATGGACAAAAAGTCGGATTGGAGGCTTGTGTTGAAGCGTTCCATCGTTCGGGGGTGGAGGTCATTTTATATGATAAACTTGCTGATTCGTTGAATCGTTTGGGTGGAAGTTGGACTGGTGCGGTATTTGGTGACCATTCTCCCGCATTGGGCCATTCAGGCTTTTTTGTCACCCTCGGCGGAGATGGTACGCTCTTGGATTCAGTGGTTCATGTTCGTGATCAGGGCATCCCTGTTTTGGGAATTAATTTTGGTCGGTTGGGTTATCTTACTTCAGCCTTACCCGAGCAAATGAATGGGGTCGTGGAGCGTCTCATGGCCGGTCAGTTCAGTGTTGAGCAGCGCAGAATGTTGCACATGGCATCGAATGAATCCTTGTTTGGTAGCTGTCCGTTTGCCCTGAACGAGCTTGCCATTCACAAAAACAATTTGTCGTCCGTGATCAGAATTCAAGTGCTGGTCGACGACGTCTACATGAATACGTATCATGCCGATGGGTTGGTCATTTCGACCCCTACTGGTAGTACGGGCTACAATCTGAGTTGTGGTGGACCGATTACGATGCCCAATGCACAAGTGTTTTTGGTCAGTGCTGTGGCCCCCCATAACCTCAATGTTCGACCCATTGTGCTCACCGACTCATCGGTCATCCAATTGAACATTGAATCTACAGGTAGCGGTGTGATGCTTTCAATGGACTCGAGGTCGGTATTTACCCAAAATCCCGGGTGTCTCATGGTTCGCCGCAATTCGTTTGATTTTCCTTTGGTGCGCTTGAACGGGCAAGATCACTTATCGACATTACGATCCAAGTTAATGTGGGGGGTAGATCGCAGAAATGAACGAGAGCAATTTTGATGGGTAGGGGTTTGATTTTGGATTGAAAGGCGAATGGCGTTTCAATACAAAAAAAGAGATAGAAGATGTATATTCGCCCTTTATACTTGTCTTGTTCGAACTATTTTCCAAGCTTATGTTTCGAAAAATACCGCTGATTGCACTTTTTTTGGGCTTACTTTCGGGTCTAAGGGCCCAGGATGTTGAGTTCGGTGTGAATACCTTTGCTACGTCTTATTTGGGTGAGCTGAATAATTCGCTGAATTGGGCCTCGAATATTCGCTACGGAAGTGGATTTCATGTGCGCCGAAACATCAATCCTTGGTGGTCGGTGCGCTCCGATGCCAACTGGGCGATGATTGCAGGGTCGGATAACCGCGAAAATCGCATATCCAATTACCGCAACTTAAGTTTTCGGTCCGCTGTTTTTGAAATCACAGCCCTTGCTGAGTACCGAATTCGTCCCATTACCATTTTCCCAAGTCGCCACCGAATGACCCCATATGTTGCGGCTGGATTTCACCTCTTCCATTTCGATCCACAGGCCAAGTACAAAGGCGAGTGGTATGATTTGGCGCCCCTGAGTTTGGAAGGACAAGGACTGGCAGAGTACCCCGACCGCAAACCATACTCACTGGCGCAAATTGGGGTTCCTGTGGCCATCGGTATGCGTTGGGCCTCCCGGCAGAATTTAAGGATTGCCCTTGAGGCAGGTTATCGGTTCACGTTCACTGATTATCTCGATGATGTGGGTGGATTTTATGCCAACCCGGCTGTTGTGGCCGCCAACAAAGGGGCGATTGCCGGTGCATTGGCCGATCGACGTTCGGAGCTGAATACGGCACAGTCATTTCTTGAGCCCGCCGAAGCTGGGTCATTTCGGGGTTCACCCCGTTGGAATGATGGGTATGTATTTGTAGGCCTCTCTTTTAGTTATGTTCGCTTCCGTTCAACTTGTCCCGTTATCGCGCCATGAAGCTCATCAGTTCTACGTTAATCCTCCTTTTTTGCCTGCTGTTTCATCCTGCCCGAGCACAATACTGGGACTTTGCAGTGGGCACTGGAATCAGCGGTTATGCAGGTGACCTTCGCCCAGATTTTGGCTTTCAAAAACTGAATCCGGTTGGGTACGGATGGATTAAATACAACGTAACCCCCCATTGGGGATTTCGCTTTTCGATCCTCAATACACAGGTCGAAGCCGCTGATGCCGATGCCCCCT
>CAIVQI010000375.1 GCA_903908015.1 uncultured Bacteroidota bacterium | reverse complement strand
CTGGTCGTTTTTGCAGAGCAGGTCGACTCTGTTGGTCTTATCATCTTCATTTTCGGCGATGGATTCAGCGTCGAGGATGGCGGTCACCCGAACATCCTTCCTGAACAATTCGCTGAGGAAGCCCTCAAGGATTCCGTGGTTCGCTTTTTGTTTCAACAGGCGCTTCATGGCCCAATCGAAGCTGATGAGGGTACGGCCGGGGAATTTGGATGCAGACATGCCTGCAATCTAATATGGGCCGTGGGCACTAGTCGTATGACAGACGTATGCTTCCGGAAGCATACGAATCGACGCGGTAGTACTTGTAAATTAGGTAAAATGACTAGGTGTCGCGCAAATAAACCCGTTTCACCCTTTGCGAAATGCCACTTAAAAGGGCATAAGGTATGGTGTTGAGGGCACGAGCGAGAGCGGAAACTGCTTGGTGCTGACCAAAAACCTCTACCACATCGCCCTCGCGGCATTCAATACCCGTAACGTCGAGCATGCATAGATCCATACAAATTCGGCCCAAAGTTGGAGCAGGTTTTCCATTCACCAAAAAGTACACGCTCCCCTCACCTGCCTGCCAGGGAATGCCATCGGCATACCCAATGGGGATGGTGGCCACCCGCGCGCGCGCGACAGGACGGCCTTTACGGCCGTATCCGATGGTATCGCCTGCTTCCGTTTCGTGAATCTGGGCGATGGTGGTGAGCAAACTACCCGCCGGACGCAACTCAATGCCTTCCGATGCAGCCAATGAAGTACTTCCATCCTTCGCAACAAAAAACGACGCAGCTGCCGGCTGCGGAATGGGGTCCACACCATACAATCCAATCCCCAGGCGAACCATATCCATCTGGGCCTCAGGAAAACGAATGATTCCGGCGGTATTCAGCACGTGCCGTAGCGGCATATAGCCCAATACCCCAGCAACACATGCACATCCCTCAGTGAAATGTTGGATTTGTTGACGCGTAAAAGCATCATGTTCGGCACTTTCGGAAGCCACCAGATGGGTGTAGATCGACTGAACCCGAATCCGGCTGAGATCGCTGCCCAGCTTGGACAATCGGGTACACAGTTCCGGCCAGTCGGCCCGCGAAAAACCCAAACGATTCATTCCCGTATCGAGGTTTAGGTGGATGCGCAGCGGAGATTGACCATTGCCTTGCAAGCAACGATCCAGAATCGACTCCAACAATGTAAAACTAAAAATCTCAGGCTCAAGTTGGTATTCGAGCAACAGCGGTATGGAGCTGGCGTCGGGGTTCATCACCATAATCGGCAGCTGAATGCCGTTTCTGCGCAACGCTACCCCCTCATCGGGGTAGGCAACCGCTAAATAATCGGCTTTATGGTGTTGCACCAAGGCCGCCACCTCTGCCGTACCGCTGCCATATGAAAGCGCCTTCACCATCACCATGACGCGTGTTTCTGGTTTTAGGAGCGCGCGGAACGCCCTGAAGTTATGGAGTACCGCGTCCAAGTCGATTTCGAAAACAGTTTGGTGTTGCTTGATGGACAAACGACGGTCGACCCGTTCCAAAGCAAAGCGGCGGGCTCCTTTGAGTAGGATGATGCAGTTTGTCAAGCGCTCATACGGCATGGCTTGCAACAAATGCTCAGTATCGCGGTAGAAAAGACACTCCGGACGAGCCGACGACCCAACGGCCTTGCGCCACCCTGCGCCCACGGCCAGCAGTAGATTGATGTGTGCTTCTCGCAGAAATTCGAGCGCTTGAGCGTAAATCTGCGGGTTGTGGCGGATGAGCGAATCATCAAAATCGGAGAGCACTGCAACTTTATAAGATTGGTGCGGCAAAGTTTTCATGTACTGGAGCGCAATCCCCAGCGAATCGATATCGAGGCTATAAGCGTCGTTGATGAGCACACTGCCTTGCAAGGCCTCCCGAATTTCCATGCGCATTTGAGGTCTTCGTAGGGCCCCAAAGCGGGTGGCCCAGACATCAGGGGGATAGCCCATACCCGCAAGAAAAATCCGACAAGAGAGGGCATTTTCTACAGAGGCACCGTCGCTGAAGGGCAAATGCAAATGATTTTTGTGGCCAGATGCCCATTCCAGACGCCAAAGGCTGCCGTTTTTGTCGGTTCCTTCCGCATAAACACTACAAAACAGATCCTGTGGCTGTTGGCCTGCAGGGAAAACCGTTTCATCAAGCGATGTGCCCTGAGTCATACGCCAATGGAGCAATTCAGCATCAGGGTTTTGCGCCCGCCAATGGTCGACCTCAGCTGCAACCATAGGATCGTCGACCCGAACGGTGAGGCTTTTGACCCCATCAAAAAGCAAGAATTTCTCACGTAATTTTTGGGTACGGTTGCTAAAGCCCCCGTCATGGGCGTCGCCCAGATGGGTAAAGAGGCCATGGGTCGGACGAATCACAGCGTGCAGCCGCGCCATTTCTCCCGTCTGGCTCACCCCAGCTTCGATGATCGACAAATCGGCATCGGCAGGAATGCGCCATACCGATAAAGCCACACCCAGTTGTGAATTGTAGCTGCGCGGTGAACGATGCACATTTAAATCGGGAGACAAGAGTTCATAAAGCCAATCCTTCACCACCGTTTTCCCATTGCTGCCGGTAATCGCCAGAATTGGCCGCTCCTCCAAACGCGACCTGTGCCAGGCCGCGACTTGCTGCAATGCAAGTAGGGTATCGCCCACAGCCAGAAAGGTGCCTTCACGCCATTGAGCGGCCACCTCAAAATCGGGGTGCACCACAAACAGCCGCACCCCCGTGCGCCATGCGTCATCCACAAAAGCAGCACCATCACGCCCAGCCGTGCGCAGGGCAAAAAACACAGATCGGGTTCCGTTTGAAATGCGCCGCGTATCGTATGCCAAATGGGTCACCCGTTGAGACAATCCTCGTTGCAGCCAAACAGCGCTGCACAGCTCGTGCAGTTTTTCGGAATCGATGCTCCCCAAAGGGAGAGAAGCGGCCAGTTCCATATAAATCAACGCAAAGATAGGGGCGACCTACAGAGAATGCGTCTAATGATGGGTGAAACGACGGCCCCCAGATGCATCTTCAGCCAATAATGGCCGTGCCGTGTACCAAATACCCAGCGCACAAAGCAGAAGAAAAACTGAGAGAATTAAAAAAGCAAATCTGATTTGGTTGCCTTCATGGAACCAGCTTAGGCTGAACAACGCAATAAAAAATCCACGTGCGAGCGTGTCGGTGACCTTAAAAAAGCTCAAAACCCTGCCCATTTTCCCGTTTTCTACCCGCCTAAACAAATACTGAACCCGAAGGATGCGAACCGCCGTATTGACAAATCCATAAACAAAAGAAAAAACAAACACATACGACAAGCTTTTCGAGAATGTCAATGCGGCAAAAAGCACGCCCATCAGGGCCATTAAGACGGATACCCCATACACAGCGGGCCATCTACCCAAAACAGATCCCGCCACGAAGCCAGAACAAAGGGCACCGAAAGCAAACAGCATTTCATTGGACGCAAAGACATCGGCGCCGCCCGAAAGGTGTTGTCGGATGTAGGTGGGCAACAACACCCGATCCTCCACGAGTACCGTCACAAATACGCCATAGCTCAGCATGCCGAATCGCAGCAGCCAGGGATTTAATTTAAGGTAGGCGTAGCCACTGCGCAAACGGTCGAGAACACGACCAGGCTCTGGGTTATATGGGGTGAGTGCACGGTACCGGATGGCTGATATCAATAACACAGAGATGAAATAAGTGATGCCATCCAGCAAGAAAATGTCGTGGAGCGACCAGCGAGGGATGTCGAAGGGGAGGGCCACCGGAATCCCCAACAACAACACCTCATGTCCGGAAGTTGTCCCTTCCAGCAACAGTGCAGCCAAGGCCCCCGACAGCATGCTGGTCGACTGTCCTTGAATCTCGAGGCGACTAATGATCCTTTTATAATGAAGTGCATCGGTCATTTCCTGTGCAAAGGCATACAAAGCCGGATAGTGCAGGTTGAAATTAAGCAGGGTTACCCCCATCACAAAGAGAGCGGGTACAATGCTTAGCGGCCCAGTTGCCCATCCGTAAAAACCCCCAGCAAGGGCAACCGAACCACAAACGGCGTTCAGTCCCATAAAAAGTCGCCGGCGGTCGAATCGATCGATAAGGGCTCCGGCATACATCACCCAAAACACGCTAAGCAGGGTAAAAGCAGCGTAGAACGACGAAAAAATAACACCAGCACCGAGCTGGTCGATGACATACCAAGGCACGGCAATCATGCTGATGCCTTGCGCTGCCCCTGATATAGTGTTGGCCGAGAACAGCAGCAGCAGAGCCCTGCGGTTGTGGGTTGGGGATTCGTGGGGCACGGCCCAAATTACACCAAAAGATGCGCATTACAGGCAGGTTTGCAGTTGTATTTTTGGGGATGGAGAATAAGGAGAAAGAGCCGTCTGGGGCTACAAAAGGTTCAGTGAGAGGGCCAAGAATGGCACAGTTGATGAATTATTGCGCCCGTCAAGAGCGGTCGCTGCAGCAGGTGCGGGCATGGATGGAACGCCGCGGCGTCGATCCCGAAAAGGGAAGGGATTGGGAGCAGCAACTTACCGATCAGGGGTACCTCAACGAATGGCGTTTCGCTGCTTTGTATGCACGCAGCAAGATGCGGCAAAAGAAGTGGGGATTGGCCAAAATCAGGATGGGGCTCATCCGTCAGGGCATATCGACCGAGCATATTGAGGCGGCGATGGATTCAATGGAGGTTGACGAGCAACAGGAGACCCTACACAAACTGGCAGAAACAAAGTGGGGGCGGCTCAATCAATATCCGATAGCTGAACGCAGAATCCGCCTCATGCGTTTTTTGCACGCCAAGGGCTACACCGTGGCCCAGGCCCGTTCAGAAGCTTATCGACTGAGCACCACAGAGGAGTTTGATCAGCAAGCGCAACCCGAATAACGAACAACCATGACATTTTTTGCCGACCGATGGCCAGGTTAATTCAGTCAGGAACATGAGTCATCAATTGATTGAGGTAAGATTCCACAAAGCCCACCAAGGTTCTAATTCTATGAGGCTCGGCGCCAAACCTTACTCCGGCACGGTCATAAACATCCCGCACAGAGCGGGTTTGACCGAGCGACAAGGCGGCACGGTAGTCAACCAGTGCCTGTTCACCCAATTCAAGCCGTCGTTTCCAAACCCCCAAAGCGCCCAATTGGGCAAAGCCATATTCGATATAATAAAATGGCACCTCGAACAGATGCAATTGAGCCTGCCATTGCAAGGCATGCGCCCATTCAAGTCCAGACCAGTCAACGGCAACCCCCCCAAAGCGGCCGGAAATTTCCGACCATTTTGCGGCACGATCCGTACGAGAATGGCCTGGATGCGCATACATCCAGTGTTGAAAGGCATCGATGGCAGCAATCCATGGCAAGACCGTGAGAGACCGTTGCAACTGCTCGTAACGCGCCCGTTGAACTTCATCCGAACGATCAAAAAAAACCGGATAAGACTCCATCGCCAGCAATTCCATACTCATGGAGGCCAATTCGGCGGTTTCAGAAGGCAGTTGTCGGTAGGCGCCCAGGGGAAGGTCGGCTGTCAGGAATGAATGAACAGCATGCCCCCCCTCATGCATCATCGTTTCAAGGTCTTCCATCGTGCCCGCGGCATTCATAAAAATAAACGGGGCCCCTGTCTCCATCAGCGGATAATTATAGCCTCCAGGGGCTTTTCCTTTGCGGCTGTATAGGTCGAAATGGCCCAATTCACGCATGGTATACAGGCAATCGCCAAAATAGGGGTCAATGTTGGCAAAAGCTTTTATGCTTCGCTCAGTGAGTTGTTTTTCACTGTCAAATGGAGTCAGTGGTTGGTGTTCAACGGGTTCTGCCCGTGTATCCCATGGACGCAACTGATCCAATTTCAGGCGCTTAGCCCGATCGCTATGAAATCGTTCGCACAGGGGCAGCACCTCGGTGAGGATCGCTTCATGGAACGCCAGGCAGTCATCGCTGTTGTAATCGAAGCGACCCAATTCCAGAAACCGATAGGGGATGTAGGAGTCGAAACCTGCCCCAAGAGCTATTTGGTGCCGAAGCGCAAGCATGCGGTCCATCAGGTCATTGAGCGTGTCGGCGTCCGCAGCGCGGCGATCCCAGATGAGATGCCACACCCGTTCACGCAGTGCACGATCGGGCGATTTCAACAACACAGCGGCCTGGGGCAGCGTTAATTCCTGTCCATCGAGCTCGATGAGGAATGCCCCCACCAAGGCTCCGTACCGACTTTCAAGTTGTTTGAGTTCGGTCAGAAGGGGAATATTCTCTGCGCGATAGAGCCGAATCTCGGCCAGGATGCGTTGCATATAGAGCCGCAATCCTGGGTCGGTATGATGTCGCAGCAAGGCACAATCAGCCATTTTGCGGTTTAGGCGGTCATTCCACGGGGCCATCTGCGGATACACAGATTCGATGAAGTATTCATAGGCAGTCCGTTTCTCAACATCCTCAGTGTTGCATGTCATGCGGATGTAGCGCCAGGCGAGGTTTTCGTCCAATGCCGACTCAAGTTCCGAGCGGCACCTCAGGAAGGCATCAAGACGATCGGGCTCATCCAAAGGCATTAGTTCGAGTTGTTCGAAGAAGGGCGCGGCATCCTCCCACGAGTTGAGTTGCCAGTCGTCAGGCAAGAACTGACGGCGACGAGGCAATGAGATTTTCTGAGACATGGCACAAAAATATAGGTATTTTAGCGCGATAAAAATCGATTTATAGCGATGGGTGCAGCATGGTCGAAATGGATCGGAGGCGGCTTGGGATGGGCCATGGGTGGTCCTTTGGGCGCATTGTTGGGATATGCCTTAGGGTCATTGCTCGACGGCAGGTCACAGGAAGTGGAGCGGAATTATGGGGAGATGCCGGGTAGGGATCCCGACCAGCCAGTAGGCGATTTTGGCTTATCCTTGCTCGTGTTGACTGCTGCCATCATGAAGGCGGATGGCAAAATTTTGAAATCTGAGCTCGATTATGTGAAAGAGGTGCTGAAAAAAAGCTTTGGTCTGGAGCAAGCGCGTCGACTCACGCTCATGTTACGGGAAGTGGTGGCAAAGGACTTCGACCACAGGCCTGTTTGCCGGCAGATTGCCGAAAATATGCCGCATTCCGGCCGATTGGAATTGCTTCACTTGTTGTTTGGCATTGCTTTGGCGGATGGTGCACTGAGTCAGACTGAAGAGACGATGCTCCTGGATCTTGCCAAGCGCTTGCGCATCTCTGATGCCGATTATCAATCGATTCGGGCACTTTTTGGCCAAACCACGGAGGATTTTTACACCGTTTTGGAGTGTACCCCCGATTCGAGTGATGAGGACCTCAAGAAGGCCTACCGCCGACTTGCCGCCAAGCATCATCCCGATAAAGTGGCGTCTCTTGGCGCTGAGGCCCAAAAGGCGGCCCAGGAAAAGTTCCAACAGCTCAACCATGCATGGGATCAGATAAAAAAAGCCAGAGGAATTGTTTGAGAGGCGCGATCCTACCTATTAATATGGATGGCTTGTTCATGGGTGGGCTCCCCGCGTTTTGATGGGGTCATTGTGTTGTCGTTCCATGAAAATGCCCGTTTCAAAGCAATCGGAGTGGCGATCATGGCCACACCGCTCATTAATATAAGGATAGAGAATACTTCAGTATTGATGAGTCCACCCGCGTAGGCGGTGTTGGCCACCACTATCTCCATAATTCCACGGGCATTTAGGCCGACCCCCAATACCACAGAATCTCTGTGATTCATTCCAGCCAGTAATCCACCAAAGTATCCACCAGCAAACTTGGTTGCGACCGAAGCAAGCAGTACAGTAGCGAGAAGGTTTAGATTGCTGATGGCGCGAATCTCAAATTCTAAGCCGATTCCTGCGAAAAAAACAGGCGCCAAAAACCCCATAGCCATGTTTCCAGTCGTTTTTTCTATGGATTTGAAATGCACAGGTCCTACCACAGTTTCGTTGATGAGCAGGGCGGCAAAAAAAGTTCCAACAATGAAATGCAATCCGAGACCTTCTGTAAGGGTGGAGAACAAGAGAATAAAGGCAAAGAAAATCCCAAAGAGGGGTTCCTTGCCCCGCAAAATCAAGAGTAACTTGTTCAGGTAATCTTCCAGATAATTTCCCTTTTGGATGATGCGGCGCAATAAAAAATAAGCCCCACCCAGGATCCCGAGCAATGCAAGAAGTTTGAGTAGCGACGCGATGCCGGCACTGCTGATGGCGGCTACAGACATATCGGTGTTTTGAAGGCTCAGTATAATGCCGAGTAAGGATAAGGCGAGCACGTCATCGAAAATGGCGACCGAAATGAGCCGTTGTCCGAGTGGGGTATTCAAGCGTCCCATATCCTGAAGCATACGTATGCCCACAGGAAGGGCAGTGATGGCCATACACAGGCCAATCAAAAGACCCGAAGAGGCGTCAAGCCCGAATACCTGGCCAACCAACCAGCCGCCAGTCAGGGGTAGGGCCAAAGCCGTTAAGGATGTCAATATGTTTCGCCCCTTAATGGAACGCAGAATGTCATCAATATTGATTTCTAGTCCGGCCAGGATCACAAGCAAAAAAATGCCCAGGTCGGAAATCACCTTGATTTCCTCGGTTCGGTCCATGATGCCCAGAACGCTGGGCCCCAACAGAATGCCTGCCAAAATCTCGCCCAACATGGCAGGTTGCCTGAAGCGGGCCATAAGTTCTCCCAAAATGCGGGCCGCTACCAATAAGATGAGAAGATTGGTAAAAAATGGGAGTTGAAGGACGGTGGCGTTCATCGGTTGACTGAACAAAAGTATTGGAATATCGGGGATTTATACACCACAGTAAGTGCAATGGATGTGGCCGGATTTTTTTAAAAAAAAATCTTTATATTGCACCCTAAATTAAATACTATGCTCAAAAAATTCAACAATTTGTTCACGTTCGTTCAATCAGTGGTCAGGTCCAATTCGGATGCTGTAGCGGTTGAAGAGCAGTCTGCCCCTTTGGTCGGACTACAATCTCGTTTGTCGCGCCACTTGAAAACCTGCTCTGCGGCGGCCCTATTGACTGCAGGTAGTTTAATGGATGCCGATGCTGCTGTGGTGCACTGGAACAATGCCAATCTGGTGATTCCTGCTAATATTGATGGGCTGTACATTAATGTAGAAACCCAGGCAACAGGTTCAGCTGGTTCAGTAGTTGCTGGATGGGACATCAATCCTTACTCCGCGACTAGCCTGACTTGGTATAATGCATCGGGAACGGGGATGTGTCGGTATCCGGGCGTTACAACAGGTAGTGCGGGGAATTTGGCCACCGGAACCTTGGTAAACGCTTCACGTTCCTTTGGGAGCGGAGCAGTTGTTGTTGGATCAAATCCAGGAAACTGGCAGCTCAATGCCGATAACTATTTCGGTTTTCGATTTGTGGCCAGCGATGGTTTAACACATTATGGTTGGGGAAGAATGACTGTTGGTAATGCCATTACGGTGCGCACCATCGCTGAAATCGCCTATGAGTCTGTAGCTGGAGTGCAAATTGCTGTAGGTGCCCTCACTAGTGTACCTGCTTGTACTGCGCCAACGCTATCGGGCTTGGTTACAAACGCGGGTTGTTCAGGCGCCACCAATGGCGGGGTAAATTTAACGGCCACCGGGGGTAGCCCATCCCCGCTCAG
>CAIVQI010000374.1 GCA_903908015.1 uncultured Bacteroidota bacterium | reverse complement strand
CTGGTCGTTTTTGCAGAGCAGGTCGACTCTGTTGGTCTTATCATCTTCATTTTCGGCGATGGATTCAGCGTCGAGGATGGCGGTCACCCGAACATCCTTCCTGAACAATTCGCTGAGGAAGCCCTCAAGGATTCCGTGGTTGGCTTTTTGTTTCAACAGGCGCTTCATGGCCCAATCGAAGCTGATGAGGGTACGGCCGGGGAATTTGGATGCAGACATGCCTGCAATCTAATACGGGCCGTGGGCACTAGTCGTATGACAGACGTATGCTTCCGGAAGCATACGACAGCGGGGCAATCATATTTGATGAATAACGTCTCATGGGGGTTATTCGGGAATCAAATGCAAGGTAACGCGATGAACTAGTGCTCCGGCAATCCGTGTATCCGATGGTTGTGAAAACGAGTCATCAGGTGAATTGGCAATCGTGGGAAATAGCTTTCCTGTGGCGGTGGTCGTTTGGCCGTCCTACAATTTGCCTGTGATTTCCGCTGCGGTAGGGGATACACTGCTTGGGAAGTCGCCCATCAGACGACCCTCCTCATCCACCAAAAATTTGTGAAAATTCCAACGTACGTTGGCATCGGCCCGGCCATTGAGTGATTTCTGGGTGAGCCATTGATAGATGGGATGTGGTGAGCTGCCCTTGATGGACACTTTATCAGCCATGATGAAGTCAACGCCGTAGTTTTTTTCACAGAAACTCGCAATGCTCTCAGCATCCCCCGGCTCTTGTCCACCAAAATCATTGCACGGGAAGCCAATGACCACCACTTTTTTACCGAATTTCTCGTGGAGCTCCTGCAGCTGCTTGTACTGCGGAGTGTAGCCGCAACGCGATGCAGTGTTGACCAACAATACTTTTTTGCCTTTGAATTGAGATAATTTTACAGTTTCACCATCGATTGATGAGAAAGAAAGGTCATGGAACATCTTGTTTGGGTTTTGGGCGTGGGTGAAGCTGGTCGACATCATCACCAGAAAAAGCAGCAAGGAAAGGAGTGGGCGCATAAAAATGACGTTTAATTCCTCTTAAAAACGCATAGTCGGGTGAAAAGTTTGGCTGAACTGCATTAGATTTGAGCCAAAACACGCTTTGTTCGGCATTCATCCATCCTTAGAGTTGTGGTTGGCCGGTTTAACCGCCTTTGCCATCACGTTTTACAGCATCCCAGGCATTATTCAGTTGGCACGGCTGAAAAGGCTCTACGATGAGCCCAACCACCGCAAAGAGCATACATCCCGCATTCCAACGCTGGGCGGATTGGCGCTTTTCGTTGGTTTCTTTTTCTCCTTCGTGTTTTGGGGCTACGACCTTCACATGCGGAGTTTTCACTCCATTTTATCGGCCCTGATTATCTTGTTTGTGGTGGGCATCCGCGACGATCTTTATCCACTAAAATCATGGGTAAAATTGGGGGCTCAAATAGTGGCGGCGTTAATTGTGGTGGTGCAGGGCGACGTGCGCATCACCAACCTATACGGACTCCTTGATCTGCATGATTTGCCTTATATGGTGACGGTAGCCATCAGTACCTTGGCCATCCTCGCGATTATGAATGGGTTTAATCTTATCGACGGCATCAACGGACTATCTGCGGGGGTTGCTGTGATTGTATTGTCGACCTACGGCTATTGGTTCTACCGAATGGATAACTTGGTTTTCGTATTGTTGTGCGTGACCCTCATCGGCTCTTTGCTGGCCTACTTGCGTTACAACTTCGTGCGAAAGGCCAGTATTTTTATGGGCGATTCAGGTTCACTTGTGATTGGTTATCTCATTTCAGTTATTAGTATTCGATTTATTCAACAAAGCCGAGAGTTTGAGCCCAATTATTTTTTCAGCATTGCCGGTGCTGTTTATGCCTTTAACCTGCTGATCATTCCTTTGTTCGATACCCTACGGGTTTCTGTGGTGCGTATCCTTAAAGGCTATTCACCCTTTAGGGCAGATCGAAACCACATCCACCATACACTCATCGACATTGGATTGAGTCACCGCCAGGCATCCTTGCTTTTGTATGCCGTGAATTTGGGTTTCATCGCGATGGGAAGCCTTCTCGGCGATGTTCGTCCGCGCCATTACCTCTTGCTGTGTTTGGTGGTGGCCCTGATTTTGAGTCAGATTCCTTTTCTGATTAAAAGCCGACAAAAAGCACAGGGCAACTATATGGGTCACTTGTCGAAACGGACTGATCCGCCGCAATAGGGTTCTGATTTTCGCCTTATCTTTGCACGGTTTTGGACCGCCGGCCTCTAAGAACGATTGATTGCCGTGAAGAACATGGTTCAATTCAACCGATGCCTAAAAACTGATGAGATATGAGTCATTATGATGTAATTGTATTGGGTGGTGGCCCTGGAGGCTATGTGGCTGCGATTCGTGCGGCCCAGTTGGGACTGAAAACGGCTGTGGTGGAAAAGGAGGCCATGGGAGGCATTTGTCTGAATTGGGGATGCATCCCAACCAAGGCATTGCTCAAAAGTGCGCAGGTTTTTGAATACATTAAGCACGCCGGCGATTATGGAATTCAGGTTACAGATGCCAAGCACGATTTCAATGCAGTCGTGTCGCGCAGCCGCAAAGTGGCCGACGGAATGAGCAAGGGGGTGGGTTTTTTGATGAAGAAAAACAACATCACCGTGGTGATGGGTGCCGGTAAAACGTTGCCCGGTGGTCAACTTGAGGTGACCGATGCATCGGGTAAAAAGCAGATTCTTTCGGCTTCTCACATCATCATTGCCACAGGCGGACGGGCGCGGCAGTTGCCAAACATTCCCATCGATGGTCAGCGGATTATCGAGTACCGCAAGGCCATGAGCCTAGAGAAGCAGCCGGAGAGCATGTTGATTGTGGGTTCAGGAGCCATTGGTGTAGAGTTTGCCTATTTTTACAATGCCATGGGCACGCGGGTTCACCTGGTGGAATACATGCCTAGGATTGTGCCGGTAGAGGATGAGGAAATTTCACGAGCCCTTGAAAAAATCTACAAAAAGGCTGGTATCGATATCCATACGGGCGCTTCGGTGGAATCGGTGAAGGTAGAGGGTCAAGGTTGTGTATCGAAGGTGAAGACCGACAAGGGTGAAATGACCTTGGACACGGAGGTGGTATTGTCGGCCGCTGGCGTGGTAGCCAATATTGAGGGCATTGGTCTGGAGGAGTGCGGCATCGCGACAGACAAGGGGAAGATTGTGGTCGACGACTACTACCGCACAGGGGTCGCTGGATATTATGCCATTGGCGATGTTGTAAAAGGCCCGGCCCTGGCCCATGTGGCATCGGCCGAAGGCATCATTTGCGTGGAAAAAATTGCAGGTCACCACCCTGAGCCGCTCGATTATGGCAATATCCCTGGTTGTACTTATTGCTCTCCTGAGATCGCATCGGTGGGGATGACCGAACAAGCAGCGCGCGATGCAGGCTTTGAATTAAAGGTGGGACGCTTTCCATTCTCAGCCTCGGGCAAAGCCAGTGCGGCAGGTCATAAGGATGGTTTGGTAAAATTGGTGTTCGACGCTCGCTATGGCGAACTTTTGGGCGCGCATATGATCGGGGCTAATGTTACGGAGATGATCGCAGAGGCGGTGGTGGCGCGTAAGCTAGAAACCACTGGGCCCGAGCTCATCAAATCAGTGCACCCGCATCCCACGATGAGTGAAGCCATCATGGAGGCTGCCGCCGCTGCGTATGGTGAAGTGATTCACCTGTAGGGAGCCCCGGGACTTCATCCTTTCAGG
>CAIVQI010000373.1 GCA_903908015.1 uncultured Bacteroidota bacterium | reverse complement strand
TCTGACTCGGCATAACGCTCAAGGATGTTTAACAAGAAAGCTCTGTCGCCTTCCGCGCAGGATTCGACAATCAGTCCGATCGCCTGCGCCAGCTTTTGTTCCTGATTTTTAAGGCCGACCCGTTGGGCTAACCTCCCAATTAATCTGGTTTCCAGGAATTTCGGAGTTTCAAGGGGACTGTGCACTTTTTGTATTTCAATCGTTGCTGGTTTGTGTTCTATCGCATCACGAGGCCGGTTGTCAGACTCAGATTGGCCGGTAGCTAAATCCTTATTTTCTGTAGTTTGTTTACCCCGGTAGGTTTCCTGCCCGCGCTGGATGATTGGTGCGATTTCTTTTACGAGTGCAGATCGAAGCTCCCGGGGTATGGACAGATACTTTTTGGCGACATTGACTTGAAACAACTCATCCAGTTGTGGCGGAATGTGAAATGCGATTCGGACAAGTTTTGTGTGCTCATCACTTGTGCGCAAGCCACTCCAGCCCCCCGCCTGAATAATCCGGCCTGCGCGGTAAATATAAAAACCCTGCTGTCGGTTCCATTTCAATGGGCCAGAGGCATGCAGGTGTGCCTTCAGTGAAGAATACTGCGCTTGGGGTGGAAGAATGTAAGGTTGAAGGGTCACGTCGAACACGCCACTTCCATGCTCAATCGGTATCGATATCAATTCGAGTTTTTGCGTGTGAAACTCACCACGGGAGTAGGGATCCCATGGTGCTACTTTTTCACCGTTTACATATATCGAAATGCGCTTATGGGGGATCTCGCCCGATAGAAAGTGGTGAAAGGTAAGCCCTAAATGCTGTTTAAGTGACTCTGCCATGAGCTCGGCATGACGCCTTGCCTTCTCCCCCGAGGGGTACTTGTATCCCATGAGTCTTCCAAGCCGCTCCCATGTGATGGCCGTTCCGACTGTATTTTCTAAATGTTTAATTACCTCGTCTTTCAGTTCTGCATTGTGAATCTGTAAGACTTCCCACCGATTAGTCTTCGAGATATGTTCCAGATCCCATCTCAATGAACATATACGCCTGCGCTGCTCACTTCTACGAGAAGACACGGTCAGACTTTCACACTGACTTAGTGATGCTGTTTTGAGGCCCAGACCAAAACGTCCTAAATCGTTATCAGTGTTGTAAGAACGCTGTGAACCAAAACGGAGTGCCTCTTCCATGTCCCTTTGGCTCATCCCAAAACCATTATCAAGGATCACTACGTATGAATCCTCTCCTTCGAACTGGATATTGATTGAAATGTGATTTGCCTGAGCCTCAATTGAATTATCAACAATGTCTGCAACTGCATCTACAAACTCATAACCGACATCTCTAAGCGATCTGATCAGTCGCCTTGCACTTGGAATAATTTCTATCATATTAATAAGGTCAGACGAATTCCTAATTTAATTGTTAGTTTAAATGGTGGCATGAAAAAACCATAATCCGCGTTATTCGTTTAAAAGCAACTGATTTGTATTCGACAATGAATGACAGCATGCATCTGAGATCGGTTTGATGCTGGATTCGTAGTCTCACTGAGTGCGATCAGGCGTTAAGTGTGATTCTCATTTCTTTTGTGATATGGATTCCATAATTTGAAGAAATATCTAACAGGCTCGAATCCTCGTTGCGGATAAAAGTTACAGCGCGGTCAAGTACTTCACTTATTTTCTGCTCGTTCGTCCGTCGTATGGCGCATTCACGAATAATCAATACGCGCCATTGTTTGGCATGCAGCAGTGCGACGGTTCTGGCGTCACGGCTTGCGTTTCCTTCTAATTTGGCTTTCCAAAAGTCTATTCTTGTAGATGGCATGACAGATAGCGAACATCCGTGCGGATGCCAGAAGCAGCCATGTACAAAGACTGCGACACGCGGTGTTCGGAAGACGAGATCAGGGCATTCAGGCAGCGTTCTGTCGTGC
>CAIVQI010000372.1 GCA_903908015.1 uncultured Bacteroidota bacterium | reverse complement strand
TTGGAGACCGCCAAACCGGCAAAACCGCGATTGCTATTGATACCATCATCAACCAAAAAGAATTTTATGATGCGGGTAAACCCGTATTTTGCATTTATGTGGCGGTCGGACAAAAGGCCTCTAATGTGGCGCAAATCGCCAAAATATTAGAGGAGAAGGGTGCATTGGCGTACACCGTGATCGTAGCGGCCTTCGCATCGGATCCCGCGCCGCTTCAATTCTACGCCCCCATGGCCGGTGCCGCAGTGGGTGAATATTTTAGAGATACAGGTCGCCCAGCCCTCATCATCTACGACGACTTATCGAAACAGGCGGTGGCCTATCGTGAAGTTTCATTATTGCTCCGTCGTCCCCCAGGGCGCGAGGCCTACCCAGGCGACGTGTTTTACCTTCACAGTCGACTGCTCGAGCGGGCTTGTAAGCTCAACTACAACGATGACATCATCGCTGGGATGAACGATCTGCCTGCATCTTTAAAGGGCCGGACCAAAGGAGGAGGATCACTCACTGCCCTCCCGATTATCGAAACGCAGGCGGGTGATGTCTCAGCGTATATTCCAACCAATGTAATATCAATTACGGACGGACAAATATTCCTTGAGTCAAACCTCTTCAACGCCGGGGTTCGTCCCGCCATCAACGTGGGTATATCCGTATCGCGTGTGGGAGGCAACGCCCAAATTAAGTCCATGAAGAAGGTGGCGGGCACACTCAAACTCGATCAAGCCCAATACAGGGAGTTGGAAGCATTTGCTAAATTCGGTTCCGACCTCGACGCGGCCACGAAAGCCGTTCTCGACAAGGGTTCGCGAAATGTAGAAATCCTCAAGCAGGCACAATACGCGCCATTCAAGGTCGAAGAACAGATTGCTATCCTTTATCTCGGTACCAAGGGTATACTGATGGATGTTCCGATGAACAGGGTGAAGGAATTTGAATCTAAATTTCTTGACCTCATGCGCGGCGCCCATCAAGAGACATTGGATGCGCTCAGAGCAGGGAAATATGATGACACGCTGACGGCAGTACTTGAAAAAGTAGCGAAAGACCTGAAGTCACAGTTCATCGAAAAATAAGCGATAGCATGCCCAATCTCAAGGAAGTTCGTGTACGGATTGGATCGGTAATCTCCACCCAGCAGATTACCAAGGCCATGAAAATGGTGTCTGCAAGTAAGTTGAGGCGTGCACAAACCGCTATTCAACAATTGCGTCCTTATACACTTAAGTTGTCGGCCGTCATCGATAACCTAAACGCAAGTTTGGAGGGTGAAATTGAACTTCCGTTGGCCACTGTTCGTCCCGTCCAACACTTGGCCGTTGTGGTGATTACGAGCGACAAAGGTTTGTGCGGTGGTTTCAATGCCAATCTCATCAAAACTGCGAGGAGGCTGATCCAAAACTTTCACGATCAGACAGGCGGTAAGGGAATCTGTACGGTGATTCCTGTTGGTAAAAAAGGATTGGATTTTTTCCGTAAATCGGGACATCGCATCGATGATCGCTTTGTCGGGCTCATGAACCATCCTTCTTTTGATCAATCCTCTGCATTGGGTTCGGCCCTGATGAATGATTTTCTTGCGGGCACGTATGATTCTGTTCAGCTTGTTTATAGTGAATTCAAAAATCCTGTTGTTCAATACTATCGTACCCATAACTTTTTGCCTATGGTGCAAGAGGCCGAAAAATCGGGTTCTCTTCAATCGAACACCGATTATATTCTAGAGCCGAATGCGTCCCAAATCATTGCCGAATTGATTCCAGCTTATTTACGCCTTTCACTCCATCGTGCAATTTTGGATACAAACGCCTCAGAGCATGGGGCACGGATGACTTCAATGGATAAGGCCACCGAGAATGCGGGTGAATTGTTGAAGGGATTGAAACTGCAGTATAACCGGGCACGACAGGCGGCCATCACCACGGAGATCACAGAAATTGTGGGAGGCGCAGCCGCACTCGCTGGGTAGGTTTTTCTGGTTTTTTTAAATGATCTAAGGCCATTGGGTCAATTGGGCGGTCAGCGCATCGGTAGGGTTGGGTGGATCAATACACTCGTGACTCATCATTCAAATCGTATCCTGCCGATTCCAAAATTCTGATAGGAATTTCCGTGCGAAACCCTTGTTTTGCAATTTAAAACAACCAAAATGTACTGCCATCCCATGTCATCGCGAATCAAATTTAAGGGTGATGATACCCTTTTGACCCAACTCATTGTCGTATTATGTTGTTCATTGTTTTTTGGTTTATTGGCCTGGAGCGATGTTGCGGCGCAATCCAAACGCAATAAGGATCGGAAAATGCCCGAACCTGCAAGAACTTCGGTCGACTCCACCAAAAGGAAGGACAAGGGCATTGAAGATAAAATCAAAGCATGTCGGAAATTTGAAGGGCTTTTCACACTCTATCAAGATACCACCGATGGAAAAGTGTATTTGCTGGTGAAAGGCGACCAACTTGAGCGCGAATACATCTATTGGAGTTATGCTGAGAATGGTCCGGTTGGGGCTGGCATGAACCGAGGTTCCTTTCGCTATAATGAGTTGATTCGATTGCGGAAGTATTTTGACCGGATTGATTTTGAACTACTTAACAATCGGTATTATTTCGACCCATCTCATCCCTTAAGCCGAAGTTCAGATGCGAATATTAGTCACGCCCTTTTATTATCTGAGAAGATTGTGGCGCGCGACGACAGCGCCCGGCGGTATTTGATTGAAGCGGGTAATTTATATGTCGATGAAAAACTGGATCGGGTGAGACCGCCGCGAACCGAAGGTGCGCCACAAGGTGTTTTAGGCTCCCTAAATAAAGGGAAGTCACGCGTCCTTTCCATTCGAAACTATCCACAAAACACCGATGTGGTGGTGGAATTGGTTTATGATAACGCAGGCACATCCACAGTTGGTGCGGATGTAGCTGATGGGCGTTCGGTTGCTGTAAGGCTACAACATACCTTTCTGGAGGTGCCATCGGGAGGCTATGAGCCAAGGCGTGATGACCCCCGGATTGGATATTTTCACACTCAGTTCGATGATATGACATCAACAGAGACAGTGAATTACCGAGATTTCATTAATCGCTGGCATTTGGTGAAGAAGAATCCCGATCAAAAAATCAGTGAACCAGTCACCCCTATTGTTTGGTGGATCGAAAATACCACACCCAATGAATACAGGCCCATCATAC
>CAIVQI010000371.1 GCA_903908015.1 uncultured Bacteroidota bacterium | reverse complement strand
GATGAATGAACTCAAACCAACGAACGCAGAAATTCGAGGGTATTTATTCCATCGGCATAATCCCAAAGTGCAGGCGACTGACTATGTCCATAATTCAAGGCACCGCTTATGCCTTCTACCGGTCCGACGACGCATTGCCACTGGTCGCGCAGCGATTCCAGCCGATGAACCACCTCCGATTGGTCAGCGTAATATTGCCATGTGACAACACTTAACGCACTAAACAGCGCATCATCACGCCTTAAGATGAGTCCGGGCACAAACTGATGAGGCACCTTGTTCATCATATGCAAGGCCAATTGGAAATCGAAATTATTTGCATATCTGGAATGTACCAGGCAACTGTTGGCTCGTTCCTTCCAGATCTGGAGCAGCCGATCCAAGGAAAAACCATCCTCCAGCATCAGATGGCGCACATTGCGGCACCCTAAACCAAAGTATGAGAATACATCATCCGAGAGCTGCATCAGTTCTTCATCACTGCAATTTTTAGAGATGTACGCTATAGAAGTTCTGCTTTTGCGGATAATGTGGGGAATATGTGAGAAATAGTGATAAAAATAACGACTGCTGTTGTTGCTTCCAGTGGCCACTACCGCTTCAGGTTTGATGAGTCGGTCCACCACTTCAAGCTGACCTTCCATCAGAAGTGATGATGCCTTCAAACGTTCCATCACATACGACATCAGGACTGAATCGTCGCTCGAACATTTCACCATAGCCCTATGACCAGTCACCAAGACAGACAAGACATCATGCAAGCCGACCCATGGAATATTGCCGGGCAAGACCAAACCCACGCGCCGAGGATTTTGGGCCATGCAAACACCGCCAATCCAATAATCTACAGCATGTCTTTCCAATGCTGCAAGCCAACCTAAGCGCGCCCGCTCAATTTCATTGAAGGTGAACCATGGATTGGCGGCAATGGCCTTTGAATAGAGTTGATCCCGATTGGCGGGGTCACCCGCTTCATTGAGCGCATCACGAACGCAGGACAGAATGTCAAATGGATTCAAGATGAAAATTGTTTTCAAAAATATTTGGTGCCAAAACTAGCCATAGCCCACCTGAATTCATAAATTAACTTCATTTTTGTTTATCGAAGGCTGATTGAATTGAAATGAGCACGAATTTTGCACTGCTAAACCCCCAAACACTGGATGGCCATAATCATTACCGATGAATGCATCAACTGCGGAGCCTGTGAGCCGGAATGCCCCAACCACGCCATCTACGAGGGTGGGGTTGATTGGTCCTATGCAGACGGTACGGGCGTTCGGGGCCATTTTACCGATAGTGCTGGCCAATCGCACGAGGCCGACGAACGCAGAGCCCCGATATCTGACGACATATATTATATAGTGCCCGACAAATGTACCGAGTGCGTGGGATTCCACGAGGAACCACAGTGCGCGGCTGTTTGTCCGGTCGATTGTTGCGTTCCCGATCCAGACCGAAGAGAATCGCAGGAATTGCTGCTTCAGCGTAAAGCCCATTTGCACCTTGACTAATCCTAATCGAGGCGAATCCAACGATCGAATACGGATCGGGGTATTGATGGGGGGAAACAGCCGCGAGCGGGAAGTTTCATTTGCAGGAGGTCGTACTGTTGTCGACAATCTAGATAAATCACTGTTTGAAGTCATCCCTATATTCGTCGATTCCATTGGCGAACCGGTGTTTATTGATTGGAAATGGATCTACAAGGGGTCGATTCGTGATTTTTATCCGGATTCCAGCCTTTATCCGAAGCATTCTCAAGCCGGTGCACATGCCTTTTATGCTGAACAATTAGGTCCTATGGAGCCCTCGAAAGCCGCACAATGGCGCTCCATGCTGGGGAATACTGTTCGCTGGGATGAGCTTCGGGATAAGATTGACCTGGCTTTCCTCGCTCTTCATGGCAAAAATGGAGAAGACGGAAGAATCCAGGGCCTCCTTGAGTACCATGGCATTCCTTACACTGGATCGGGGATCGGTGCATCAGCCCTTGGCATGAACAAGCTTGCCCAGCGAAGAATCATGAAACAAATGGGTTTGCCTGTTCCTACCTTCTGTTCGATCGACCGACGGACCTGGGTTGTAAGCGAACATCAAGATCGCCTTGATTTGTTCCATACATGGAGCGAAACAATGGGCTTCCCCATGGTGATCAAGCCAGCAAACCAGGGCAGCTCGATTGGAATGAGCGTCCTCAGTACAGAGGACCCTGAATCATTTTATGCTGCTCTAGACAAGGCATTTTTTAGGCGTGTTGTTACGAGCAAAGAATGGACTACCTTTTCGGACCAGCAAAAAATGCTACTGGCTGAAGAGTGGGCTGACCCGAAAAGTGGCATTGGACTACCAGCAAGGGGCTCCGATGGTCGTGTATGCTATAATGCCCTTGAGTTGGTCGACTGGCTTAACCAACATTTGGGGAATGATTCGACGTTGAATTCGGTCTATTTCGATTCACTCGACCACGAATCAGTGGTCTTGGGCGAGTCATTTTTAACGGGCGATGAGTTTTCCTGTATTGTTATTGAATCTGAGACTGGAGATCCCATTGCTTTGCCCCCAACTGGAGTTCATCTACACAATGATTTTCCTGATTCTAGTTCGCACAACGGGCTTGAGCCAAATTCTACGTCCGCTACATTCTACGATTACCGAGCCAAATACCTGCCTGGTCAGGCCCGAAAAACCACGCCCATCGACCTGCCCGACCATCAAATCAGGCGTATCCAAAACGCTTGCGAAAGCCTTTACACCTTGCTGGGATTTGAGGTTTATGCCCGTATAGATGGTTTCATAAACCAAGACGGAACGGTTTATCTCAACGACCCAAACACCACTTCAGGCATGATGCCCTCATCCTTCTTTTTCCATCAAGCGGCAGAAGTAGGCATGAATCCCAGTCAATTTTTAACCTACATAGTTTATGCGTCCTTACGGCGCTCTGCAGATCCTGAGGAATGGCAACTTAATACATCAAAAGCCCTAACGGCACCTTCAGTCAACATAAAATCGCATTCCACCTTTAGGAAGCTACAATTACTGCTTCAATCATCCCAAAATAGTGTGATTGAAAAAGACCCTATAGCGGTCATTATGGGAGGAAGCTCTTCAGAACGCCACATTTCTGTGGAGTCGGGGAGGAATGTCTATGAAAAACTCAGTTCATCCGGCATATTCGATCCGATTAGCCTCTTTTTAACGGGCAACAATGAGCAATTTCGTTTGTTCGAAATCCCCATCAACCTGCATTTAAAAGACCACGCAGATGATATTGCAGGGAAATTAGCCAATTATGCAGAACATCCAATGGTTATTGAGACCCGTGAACGTTGCGCCAAAATCGCCAAACTTTTAGGCTGCAGGCCCATCACAGCACCAAGAGAAATTGACCTCAAGGAACTGGCCGGAAGGGTTCAGCAGGTATTTATTGCGCTTCACGGGCGCCCGGGTGAAGATGGGACCCTTCAAAGGGCGCTCGAGGAGGTAGGACTTTCATACAATGGATCTGGACCAGAATCTTCCGCGCTCACAATCGACAAATTCCGCACCAACAGGTTGCTTGAAACGCACGGAATTAAGGTCGCAAAAGCGCGATTGGTCGACACGAACGCCTTAAATGTGGCCGGTGATATTGAAGCATTGGCGGCCAGCATCATTGGTGAAATACCGATTCCCCTGATCGCCAAACCGGTCGATGATGGCTGTTCTTCGGGTGTTGCGCGAATCGATAGCATTCACGACCTTGTCGCTTATCTATCCTCCAATTTGGTGCGTTCAGTTGATGAAAATGGGCAACAACATCCTGCGGAGGCCCGCGATCGGGTTCTGATAGAAGCATGCATCGAACAAGGAGCAGCCGACCGCTTCCTTGAGGTGACCGGAGGAATGCTCATCCACCTCGAGGAAAATGGGACGACATCCTATGAAGTATTTGAGCCCAGTGAAAGTTTGGCTGGGAAGGGCATCCTCAGCCTTGAGGAGAAATTTTTGGCAGGAGAAGGGCAGAACATTACCCCGGCACGTTTTTCAACCAACCCCATCGAGCGAGAGCAAATAAGCCATCAGGTTAAGCTGGTTTTCGAACAAGTGGCGCGCATCCTTCAGGTGCGTGGCTACTGCAGAATTGATGCATTCGTACGCATCTTTGAACATACCTCGGGCCCCGAGGTGGAAGTATGGATAATTGAAGTAAATTCACTCCCAGGCATGACACCCGCCACCTGTATTTTTCACCAAAGTGCCCTTCAAGGATATAGGCCTGATGAATTCATCCAGCAGATATTGGTGGAGGGCCGAAAGAGAGTTCCTAAAGTTGCACTCACATGAATCTGGGACATTCGCCTAAATTCCCAGCATGGGCGCGGCACATCGCATTGATGGGCTTAACGGGCTTGTTTTTTCTTTTTGTCCTCGACAAAGGCATTGATGCATTTACCCGACACGGACAAGCCGTGGTGATGCCTCGCCTCGCTGGAGTCGACGCAACCCTCGCCTTACAACAGCTCGAGGCCTTAGGATTAGTCGGCATAATCCATGATACTTTGTACGTAGAAGGCGCGATTCCAGGGTCTGTCTGCCTGCAAGACCCAGCCGAAAACAGTGAAGTAAAAGAGGGCAGGACCGTTTACCTCAGCATAGTGTCCGGTGAAGTGCCCATGGTTCGATTGCCCAATTTGGTCGATGTTAGTCTTCGAAAAGCCACGATGGACCTGAAAAGACTGGGACTGCAAGTAGGAGACATCTCCACGCGGCCAGACATTGCCCACAATGTAGTGTTGGATGTGCGACTTCAAGGCCGCAGCATGGCCATGGGAACCCTAGTAGCAAAAGGCACCAAACTCGATTTAGAAGTGGGAATGAGTGTGCCTGATTCCTTGATTCCCATACCAGAACTGGTCGGACTGAACGTCGATGAGGCCCGTATGTTGTTGCATGAAAACGGATTGTTTTTGGGACAAATCATCGAGGAGACCACAATATCACCAGCTGATCGGGCGTTCATTGTGCGCCAATTTCCAGAATCCAATTCAGATGAACTGATCAGAACCCTAACACCCATCGATGTTTGGATCGCTCCCGAATAGAGGATATTTTAAAAATAAATTCATGCACAGTGTGGGTTCAAAACTTCTGTTGAGACTGTTCTTCTTGTCAGCCTTGGTTTTTATTGCATTACCCCTCCAAGCCCAAGAACATACAACCCCTATCACGTCATTAAAGGCACTACAGAATTTTGGCACCCTGCAACGGCTTACATACAGCCTCGACACCATTAACCTTCCCCTCGTTGATGATTTTTCTGACACCAAAATATGGCCTTCACCTTCAATTTGGACCGATAACTTTGTTTACATCAATACTGATTTG
>CAIVQI010000370.1 GCA_903908015.1 uncultured Bacteroidota bacterium | reverse complement strand
TGTTGGAAATGTTCAAAGGCAAGAAGAAAAACCATGGATAGCGCGTACTGGTATCGGATTCTGGGTTACACCATGGAGTTTTTTTACGTTCTCTCCGTGGTTTTCTTTATACTTGGAATGAAGTGGATGAGCCACCCTTCCACGGCTCGCAAGGGCAATTTTACGGCCGCTCTGGGGATGTGCCTCGCCATGGTGGCCACCATTTTTTCTGAGGGGATGGGCAACTACGGATGGATTGCCAGTGGGTTGATGGTGGGCACAGGGGTGGGTTGGTGGTTGTCAGCGAAGGTCAAAATGACCGAAATGCCGCAGATGGTTTCCCTGCTGAATGGCTTCGGAGGTGCAGCGGCGATGCTGATCGTTGTGGCCGAGGCGATAGGCCTTGCGGACGGCGGAGTATTGCTCGATCTGAATGCGGAGCGTAATAATGGTATGGCGGGCGGATATGTAAATTCCATTGCCAAGATCCCTGAGATTTTCTACCATTCGCTCCTTATGTTGAACCTGGTGGCCGGAGCCGTGTCGTTTACCGGCAGCATGATCGCCATGGGCAAATTGCAGGGCTTTGTGCCGGGAGGGTCGGTGCGCTGGCCTGCCCAGCGATTCACCAACAATGGCCTTTTGTTGCTCATGCTCCTCGGTATGATCGTTTATTTTCAGTCGGGACACTGGCAATTCGCGATTATTTTGGGGCTGTGCCTTGCGGGATTGTTGTTCGGGGTCCTGTTTGTGATGCCGATTGGAGGGGCCGATATGCCCGTGGTCATCTCCCTGCTCAATTCGATTACCGGACTCACCTCGGCTTTGACGGGAATAATCTTCGATAACCAGACTATGGTGATGGGGGGCGTCCTCGTGGGTGCAAGCGGGTTGTTGTTGACCATTTTGATGTGTAAGGCCATGAATCGTTCGCTTGGAGCCGTGCTTTTGGGGGCATTTCAGTCGGGCGGCGTCACGGCAAGTGATCGGGCCATTGATACCACCATCCGCGAGACCTCGTTGAACGATGCCGCTGTTTTAATGGCCTATGCGCGCAGGGTTGCCATAATTCCCGGTTATGGTTTGGCCGTTGCCCAGGCCCAGCATGCGGTGCATGAGCTCGAACTGCTGCTCGAGTCGCGGGGCGTGGAGGTCATTTATGGGATACATCCAGTGGCTGGTCGCATGCCAGGGCATATGAACGTACTCCTGGCCGAGTCTGATGTATCGTATGATAAATTGCTTGAAATGGAACGGATCAACCCTGAGTTCCCCAAGATTGATGTGGTATTGGTGATAGGGGCCAATGATGTGGTGAATCCAGCGGCCGAGCGCGACCCCGCTAGCCCAATTTATGGCATGCCCATCCTTCAGGTTGACCGTGCCGCTGCAGTCCTTGTTGTGAAGCGATCCATGAATGCCGGCTACGCAGGGATTGAAAATGAATTGTTTTATGACCCCAAAACGCGCATGTTATTTGGTGACGCAAAAGGTGTACTCCAAAAATTGAATTCGGCCCTCAAGGAGGTGTAGAGGTCATTTTTTGCGTATTTTTGTGAATAGCTGTTAATGTTCGATGTTTATCAATTGTTTAGTGATTTCTTTCTGAAGAGCCTTAACCATATCATTCTAGCCCCTTATCCCCTTATTTTATGTCCGACTCAGTCGAACTGCACCTGGGTAGCGAACGCTTCAGTTACCCCATCCTCACCGGAACCGAAAACGAGCGCGCTGTAGACATTGCGAAACTTCGTGATGAGACCGGACTCATTACATTAGATCTAGCCTA
>CAIVQI010000369.1 GCA_903908015.1 uncultured Bacteroidota bacterium | reverse complement strand
TACATCAATACTGATTTGGCTATTTCCCCGCCAACCATTGGCGTTGCCACATTCGATGGACTTAATCCATCGGGCCGCGCCTATGACACCGTGCCGAGCAGTAGGGGTTTAGCGGATCAACTCACATCCCAGGCTGTAAACCTTCAAAATCTGAGTGTCGCCGACTCGGTCTACCTCAGTTTTTTCTGGCAACCTGCTGGTCACGGCGAGCAACCGGAGTCGACCGACTCATTGTCGGTAGAATTTTGGGGATCAGATTCTGTCTGGCGCGTAGTATGGAGTCAGCGCGGGTCAGCCTTACAACCCTTTCGGCAAGAGTTGCTCGGGTTGTTGCACCCCCGCTATTTCCATTCAGGTTTTCGCTTTCGCATCTCCGCCTACGGTAGTTTAACTGGTTTGGTGGATCTCTGGCACATCGACTATGTGACTTTGGCGCGTGCGCGCAACCAAGCCGATACACTTTACACGGATGTCGCCATCAAAGAACTTCCGAATTCGCCATTGGCACCCTTGAGAAGGGTTCCTTACAAACAGCTTTTATCAGTGCCAGGATTTTTCCCCTCATCACCCATCTCATTGCCTGTTACCAACTTGGGAATAGTGGACCGAAACATGGCTCATTCCTACACCTGCGTCGATGCGGCCGATAACAGCCTGGTACAAAGTGCCCCCACTCAAATAATTTCACCATTTACAGCGCTCAGTAGCCGCACCATCGATTATCCCTCTTTTGCCATTCCGGTGCGAAACAGCGATAGCCTAAACCTTGATTTCACCTACATCATTCAGGCAAATCCAGACGATCGGCGAGCCAATGACACATTAAGAACCCGGCTCTCTTTATGGAATGATTATGCTTACGACGATGGGACTGCCGAAACAGGCTATGGAATTAACCTATTGGGCACGAGTATCGCTTATAAATTTTATGTAGCTACGCCGGATACCCTAAGAGGCGTATGGATGTATTTCATCGAAGCAGCGGAAAGTGCTGCACGGGAGTTATTCAACCTAAAAGTATGGTCGCGCATAGGTGAAAACAGCTTAGCGGGTGGTGAGACCATGCTCACGCAAATGGAGCGACAGAAACCACAGCATTCAGATAGTCTGGGCGTATTCGTTTTCTATCCTCTCGACACGCCCGTACTCGTTCGCGATTCATTTTACGTGGGGTGGCAGCAACTTTCCACGCGCTTATTGAACATCGGCCTCGATCGCAATTCACCAGTGCAGGGTGTTAAATGGACCAGTGTGCAAGGAACGTGGCAGCCCTCGTCGATATCAGGCAGCTGGATGATCCGCCCAGTTTTGGACGATTCACTGTCTTTTCCAGCCGCCGTTCATCACCGTAAGGTCGTTACTTCACCATTATTTTATCCCAACCCAACGAATGGACTGCTACGGATTCGCTGGGACATGCTCCCGAATTCTGAAATTCAAGAAAGCAAGACTTTTCAACTTCGGTTGAGGGATATAGGGGGCAGAATAGTGGAACAGCAAACCATACAAACACAGCAGAATCCAGAAATTACAGAAGTCGCAAATGGCTTGTATTTTTTGGAATTATCTACAACAGACCGCATCATCCACACCCAAAAAATTCTCATTCAACGCTAAATATGACCCCCACAGCAGAACAACCTCAAGGGTCTTCAGGCCTTTCTGGAAAAAACCCCATCGATTCCGTCACGGTGATGAATGAGTTGGTCCTTCCCAACGATACCAATGTGCTGAATAACCTTATGGGCGGACGGCTGCTTCATTGGATGGACATTTGTGCTGCCATCACCGCGCAAAAACACAGCAGTCGAACAGTTGTTACGGCCAGCGTTGACAATGTGAGTTTTCAACGGGGCATACGCCTGGGGAATCTTGTAACGCTCACTGCGCGCGTAACACGCGCTTTCCATACCTCTATGGAAGTCCATCTTGAGGTTTGGGCAGAAAACATCCCTGCACGGGAGCGCTTCCGCTGCAATGAAGCCTATTTTACATTCGTAGCGGTAGACCACAGCGGGCACCCCATACAGGTACCAGAACTCATCCCTCAGAATGAAAGCGAACAGAAATTATTCGATGAAGCCTTGAAAAGGAGACAACTGCGGCTGGTATTGGCGGGTCGAATGAAACCATCAGAAGCCAACGAACTAAAAACATTATTTATTTAGTGGGTTTGTCGGGGTCGACCTTCTGCTGGCTCAAATCAACTGGTCTGCCATATAAATCCACAATCAGAGGGCTTCCCTTGGCGTCGAAACGCTTTAGTTTCTCCTCAATGGCAGCACGCTGACCAACGCAAATGATGTAGGCATGATCCGGAAAAATATGTTTGCGGGCCATCCCCTGCACCATCATCGGGGAAACATCATTTAATACTTTCAGGTAATTTCTGTAATGGTCGGGCTTCAAGCCATAGCGCTCCATTTCAATGGCAAACTGGGCCAAGGTACGTGGGTTTTGAAGCGCAATGGCGAACGTGCCAGTGAGGTATTTCCGAATGCCATCGACTTCTTTCAAGGGAGGAATTGTATCCCGTAATCGATTTAATTCATACAAAAACTCGTGTACCGCACTGTCTGTGACCTCGGTTCGGACCTGAGCATTGGCGTTGAACATGCTCGATAATGGATCCTTGGACAAGCTGCTGTAGGCGCCATAGGTAAAGGCATGCGTCTCACGGAGGTTATTGAATAGGCGAGCATCACCACCACCGAGCAGGGTATTCATCACTGAAACAGGGATAACATCGGGCGAACTGGGCGGAAGAGAAACGGGATGAACAATGTTTATGACCGTTTGCACCGCAGACGGGCGATCTACAATCACCACCCTGGTTTCTGAAGGTGGCTCAGGGGTAGCATAGGACGGTGAGGGAGCAGGGCCGCTTTTCCATGAACCGAATGCCTTGCGCACCAATGACTCAGCCTCCGCCCGACTGATATCACCAACAATGGCCATATAGGCCAAATTCGGACGAAAATAATGGTCAAAAAAATTGCGGCAAACCATTAGATCGATCAACGCAACAGATTGTTCGGTAGTGATTTGTCCGTAGGGGTGGTGGTTGCCATACACCATAGCACGACGAACATTGGCTGCAATGGCGCCTGCATCGTCCTTTTCCGTCTGAAGTCCTGATATAGTCTGCTTTTTGATTCGATCGAGTTCCTCCTGGCGAAATTCATTGTTCAAAATCAAATCACTCATGATTTCAAACAATTCAGTCTTGTAGCGCGACAAAGACGAGGCGTAGAATCCGCCCGAACTGGTGGAAAGCGTGGCACCCAGACGATCGATGGCCTCGTCAATTTGCTCCTTGGACTTGCTTTTTGTACCTGTTCTCCACAAGGAACCCGTAATGTCCATGTATCCGGCCTGAGGTCCCTCAACGGGCGGCACAAAATCCAAAACCATGGAAACGGAGAGGGTAGGCAACTTGCTGTTGCTCACCACAAACACCTTCATGCCATTGTCAAGCGTGAACCGTTCAGGGGTTGACAAATTGATTTCTGGTGCTGGCCCAGGGGCAGGGCGTACAGAACGATCAAGGTTTTGTCCGTTTACGATGGTCGCGGCCCAAACAAAAAATACCGAGATTGGAAAAGAATAAAATAATTTCATACGTGAGAAAATGGGGATCCCTTTAGGATTTTGGCTTGGGTAAGTAATATAAGCTGGTTCGGTTCGATGGCACCAAGTATTTTCGTGCCGCTTCGCGAATGTCTTCACGCGTCACTTTTCGGTACAGGTCCATTTCTTTATTGACCATTCCCGGGTCGCCTTGGTACATCCAATAATCGGATAAAGTTTCAGCAATGCCTTCTACGGTAGCAAGAGAATTCACAAATGTATTTTCAACCTGATTGATCAGCTTATCATATTCTTCCTGCGTGATCAGCTCCGTCCGAACCCGATCATACTCCCGCTCCATTGATTCCTCGAGTTGATTGGGCTCAACCCCCATATTCACAATACCAAACATAAGCGATACACCAGCCTCTTTCATCGCAATGGGGTAGGCTCCCACAAACAATGCCTTTTGTTGAGAGTTAACAATACTCTTTTGAAAGCGACTACTCTCACCTTCTGAGAGCAAGGTGGCCAACAAATTGACCGCGTGATACTCAGGCGCCCCCAATGCTGGGGTTTTGAAACTATGAATGACCGCTGGCAACTGTATGTTGTCATAAACCTGATCACGAACCTCCTTTTTCTGAATCGGTTCCTTCACCATAATTCTCTTCATTGGCGTTGCTCCGCGAGGAATACCACCAAAGTAACGCTCAATCCACGCCTTAGTCTGCTTGGAATTGATGTCGCCCGCTATACTGAGTATCGCGTTGTCAGGGACATAAAATTTCTTGTAAAATGCATAAAACTCTTCTTTTTTCGCTGCATTCAAATGTTCCATAGAACCAATCACCGAACGCCGATAGGGGTGCCGGCTGAAAGTGCGCGACATCGTTTCATCAAGCAATCCACCATAAGGTGTGTTTTCTAAACGCTGACGGCGCTCCTCCTTGACCACTTCCCGCTGCGTTTCGATTCCCTTATCATCAATCTTCGCATGAAGCATCCGTTCACTTTCCATCCACAACGCAAGTTCCAATTGATTAGACGGCAATATTTCGAAGTAGAACGTACGGTCTTTAAAGGTATTGGCATTCAGAACGCCACCGTTTTCCTTCACCAATTTCATGTATTCGCCCCGTGCTATATTTTGGCTTCCTTCAAACAGAAGATGTTCGAAAAAATGAGCGAATCCCGTACGTGTAGGGTCTTCATCCTTACTGCCTACATGGTAGGACATAGTTACCGCCACGATAGGTGTTTGCCTATCTTCATGGAGGATCACCTTCAAACCGTTAGGCAGTGTGTATTGCTCAAACGATATCGAATTCTGGGCTAAAGTTGTTTGTGCCAACAGGCTCAATAAAATAAAAAGGGGAATCGAAAAATTCAAAAACCCACAGGCAAACCGAGAAGATAAATTCATACAAAATTTATTCAAATAAAGGATTCAGAAACTCAAAAATTAAAAAACATTGAAGGGTATGATTGGGGGTAAAATATGTATGATGCTAAGACAACACTGGAACATTCCACCCATAGGGATCAGCAACCTCACCCATTCGCATCTGCTCCAAATGCTTTCCCAGATAAAGTGAAATTTCCCGCTCTTGCGTCGGACGAAGTTCCATGCGAAAACCCTTGTAGGTGACACTAGAAATGGGGGCCACAGTGGCCGCAGTACCCGTTCCAAACATATCCAAGAGACGTCCGTGGTTGTAGGCCTCAAAAACTTCTTCAATAGATATTTTACGAACTTCTACTTTATAACCCGCATCTTTGGCCATACGGATCACACTGTCGCGGGTGATGCCCTCCAGGATGGTCCCATCGGCAATGGGGGTGACCAGGCTTTGGTCAATTTGGAAGAACAGGTTCATCGTACCTGATTCCTCGACGTATTTCATTTCCCGGCCATCGAGCCAAACCAATTGATCAAAACCCTGTTGGCGAGCATTTTTCAGGGGCATCATACCGGCAGCATAATTACCAGCCACCTTCGCATAGCCAGTACCCCGAGGGAAGGCCCGTACATAATCATCGCTCACCTTCACATGGATCGCCGTTTGGTAATAGCGCCCAACTGGACAGCAAAAAATGACAAAACGGTAGTTTTCAGATGGTCGAATTCCAACATATTCGTCGGTAGCGAACATGAAAGGACGAACGTACAAAGAATATCCTTGATGCTGTGGGATCCAAGCCTCATCGATTCGAAGCAACTCCATCAATCCATCCATGAAAAATTCTTTGCCAATGGCGGGCATACACAAACGTTCGGCGGATTTATTCATTCGCTTGTGGTTGTCTTCCGGACGAAAAACAACGGAGCGACCACTCGTTTGGCGAAATGCTTTCAAACCCTCAAAAATTGACTGTCCATAATGTAAAGCCGAGGTCGCCGGGCTTAAAGACAACGACTGATAGGGCATTATTCTTGGATCGCACCATTTCCCGTCGCGGAAATCACAGAGAAACATATGATCTGCAAAAGTGGATCCGAAAGGAAGGTTGTCAAAATCAACTTGAGATAGTCGGGAGACGTCGACACGGGTAGTTTGTAGTCCTTGCATTTTGTTTTTATTAGCGAAAATTCGCTTGAATTACGACTTACAAAAATACATGAAGTAGGTTTAATTTTGTACGGATTTTAAGTCAAAACATTATATTTTA